>NZ_JBXASU010000088.1:0-28645 GCF_058809705.1 Cupriavidus sp. MPR-AND1C
GCTCGTCTTGGTCTTGCGTGGCATACATGCTCCTTGGTGACATGTTATGCCCTAAACACAAAATCTCTGACAGGCCCGCAGCCAGCCTATCAACCTACGCCCCCCCTAAAACAACTTCCCAATCACCAACGCCACCATCGACAACAAAATCGTCGAAGCAAACGGCAACACAAACTCCCTCCCAAACAACCGAAACCGCAAATCCCCCGGCAACCGCCCCAACCCCAGCTTCTGCAGCCAGGGCAGTGCCGCCGACAGCACGATGACGGCCAGGAAGATGGTGAAAGTCCAGCGCAGCATGTGTGGGTGTGCCTAGAGGGTGAGGTGAGATGCGCGGACTATAGCGCGTGGCTGCGATCGCCGCGCGCGAAGCCTGCCAGCGGCAGCGTTGCGTCAAAGTCGCGGGTCAGCGCGATCACCTTGAACAGTTCGCCCATCTCGGCCTCGGACAGCAGCTTTTGCACCGCGTTGGCGGCGGGCAGGAAGTTGCGCGTGTCGTTGGGGTCCAGCGCCATCAGCAGCTCGGTGATGCCGGCATTCATCAGGAAGCGCGCCTGCGAGGCGAAGCCGGCCACCGTCAGCCCGGCATCGGCGGCGGCGTGGGCGATGCCGCTGAAGTTGACGTGGGCGGTGATGTCCTGCAGGCCAGGGTAGAGGAAGGGGTCCGGGTGGGCGTGATGGCGGTAGTGGCACATCAGCGTGCCGCCGACACGCTGCGGATGGTAGTACTCGGCAGCGGGGAAACCGTAATCGATCAGGAACACCGCACCCCGCGTGAGCATCGTGCCCACTGCGCGCATGAAGCCTTCGGCCTCGGCGTGGGTTTCGGTGACGATGTCGTGGTCGCCGGCCACGGCGTGCAGTGCTTCAGGCAGGGCGTCGGCCGCCACGGGACGGTCCGAGAAGCCGAAGGCTGCGTCGGATGCGTCGGCATCGCTGTCACGGCGGGCTACGCCGCGCTCCAGCCAGCGGCCGTGGCTGCGGGCGAACAGCCGCACCGGCATGGCGTCCAGCACTTCGTTGCCGACCACGATCCCTTCGAAATGCTCGGGCAGGGTATCCAGCCAGGCGACGCGTGGGGCCAGATGCGGCGCGCGCGTGGCCAGCGTGGCCTGCTGGCGCGCGCGCAGCTCGCCGGAGAGCTCGACGATGGCGTAGCGCTCGGGCAACTGGCCTTCCTGCTCCAGGGCCAGCAGCAGGTCGGCGGCGAGCCGGCCGGTGCCGGCGCCGAATTCCAGGACCTGCGACAGGCCTTGCGCCAGCAGCGGCGCGAACTGGCGCGCGAGCGTACGGGCGAAATACGGGCTGAGTTCGGGGGCGGTGATGAAGTCGCTGCCATCGCGCGCGTCGCGGCCGAACTTGGCGGCGCCGCCGCTGTAGTAGCCCAGCCCGGGCGCATATAGCGCAAGCGCCATATAGCGGTCGAAACCGAGCCAGCCGCCCGCGTCGTCGATAGCCCGGCCGATGTGCGCGCTCAGCGCGGCGGACGCCGACAGTGCGTCGGCGGGGGGAAGGGGTAAACTAGCGCCTTTGTGCATATCGCGATTGTAGCAATGCCAGCCTCCGAATCCCCTGACTCCGCATCGCCTGCCGGCGCTACCGCCGCCGCAGCCTCCGCCACCCCCGCGCGCGGCATCGCGCTCGTCACCGGCGCCGCGCGCCGGCTCGGGCGTGTGATCGCGCTGGAACTGGCCCAGCGCGGCTGGGACGTGGCGGTGCATTGCCACCGCTCCGTGGCCGAGGCCGAGGCGCTGGCCGAACAGATCCGCGCCGGTGGCCAGCGTGCCGCCGTGCTGCAAGCCGACCTGGCCGACGAGGCGTCCACCGCCACGCTGATCAAGGCCTGCACCGATGCGCTGGGCGTGCCGACCTGCCTGGTCAACAATGCCTCGCTGTTCCAGTATGACGTGGCCACCAGCTTTTCCTATGCCTCGCTCGATACGCATATGCGTACCAATGTGGCCGCGCCGCTGCTGCTCGCGCGCGAAATGCACCGTGCCATGTCGGACACGCAGCGCGGCGTGGTCATCAACCTGCTCGACCAGAAGCTGGATAACCTGAATCCGGACTTCCTGTCGTACACGCTGTCCAAGGCGGCGCTGCAGACGGCTACCGTGCAGCTGGCCCAGGCGCTGGGACCCAAGCTGCGCGTGGTGGGCGTGGCGCCCGGCATCACCATGGTCTCGGGCGACCAGTCCAGCCCGGGCTTCCGGCGCGCCCACCGCATGACGCCGCTGGGGCAGTCGTCCACCCCGGAAGACATCGCGCAGGCGGTGGCCTACCTGGCCGAAGCGCGCGCCGTGACCGGCACCACGCTTTACGTCGACGGCGGCCAGCACCTGATGCCGCTGGCGCGCGACGTGATGTTCCTGACCGAATGACCGAATAACGTACCCGGCGCGCGCGCCAAGTCCGCGCGCGCCTTCTCCCTCTTTTTTCCTCTCCCCCATCATGACCATGCTCGCCGCCCTCACACATCCCAGCCTGCAAGACTGCCGCCGCATGTTCTTGCGCAACTACGAAGTGCAGATCAACATCGGCGTGCACGAATTCGAGAAAAAGGGCGAACAGCGCGTGCTGATCAATATCGACCTGTTCGTGCCGCTGGCCCAGAGCACACCCCAGGACGACAAGCTGCAGGAAGTGGTGGACTACGACTTCATGCGCAATACGGTTGCCGAGCGCATGGCGCAGGGCCACGTGCACCTGCAGGAAACCCTGTGCGATGACGTGGCGCGCGCCATGCTCAAGCACCCCAAGGTGCGCGCCGTGCGCGTATCGACCGAAAAGCCGGACGTGTACCCGGACTGCGATTCGGTCGGCGTCGAGGTGTTCCACATCAAGAGCGAGCAGGCTGGCCAGTAAGTGAGCCGCTCTGGCGGGCTGCCGGCGCAGGGTGGCAGCTCACGGTAAAATGCCGGGTTCTCCGGCCCCGGCAGCTTGCATGTGATGCAAATGCCGCATTGCGCGCCGCTTTGCCCTTGCTTTGCCGTACCCGATCGCCCCATCACCCCATCGCCATGACCGCCACCACGCATTCCAAGAACTTCTTCCGTCTGGAGACCTATCTCCAGTCGCAGACGGGCCGCGCCATCGGCGATTTCAAGATGATCGAGGATGGCGACACGGTGCTGGTGTGCCTCTCCGGCGGCAAGGACTCGTACACCATGCTGTCGGTGCTGATGGCGCTGCAAAAGCGCGCGCCGGTCAAGTTCAAGCTGATCGCGATGAACCTGGACCAGAAGCAGCCGGGCTTTCCCGCGCACATCCTGCCGGCCTATCTGAAATCGGTGGGGGTGGAGTATGTGATCGTCGACGCGGATACCTATTCCATCGTCAAGGAGAAGGTGCCTGAGGGCAAGACCACCTGCTCGCTTTGCTCGCGCCTGCGCCGCGGTGTGATCTACCGCACCGCCAAGGAACTCGGCGCCAACAAGATCGCGCTGGGCCACCATCGCGACGACATCATCCAGACCTTCTTCCTGAACCTGTTCTTCGGCGGCAAGATGAAGGCGATGCCGCCCAAGCTGGCCACCGACGACGGCCAGCACATCGTGATCCGCCCGCTGGCCTATTGCCCTGAAAAGGACATCGCGAGCTACGCGCGCGCGATGGAATACCCGATCATCCCGTGCAACCTGTGCGGCTCGCAGGAAAACCTGCAGCGCAAGAAGGTCAAGGAGATGGTGCTGGAGTGGGAGCGGACCAATCCGGGGCGCACCGACAATATCTTTGCCGCGCTGCGCAGCGTGGTGCCGTCGCATCTGGCCGATACCGATCTGTTCGATTTCAACGGGCTGGCAACCGGCCTGGCCAAGGTGGACGAGGCATCGCTGTTCGGCGAGACCACTTTCTCCCAGCCGCCGCTGGTCTTTGCAGGCGGCATGGAAGAGAACAAGCTGGAATTCGTGCGCTTCGAGAAGTCCGCGCCCGCCGGCCCGGCGCGGCCTGCCGCCGAATAGGCCACGGGCCTGCCTCCCGGCCTCCCGGCCCCTCGTCAGTTCTCGGAGCGCGTTGGCCGGGGCGCCGCCGCATTGGCGGTGCCATCGCGCATCAACGCGTTCGCGTCGTCGATCCATTTCTGGAAGCGATCCGCCGCGTGGGCTCTTTGCTCCGGTGTTGTCAGGTTGGCAATGGTGACGGTCAGCGCCAGCCCGGCCTCGTTGTTGGCATCGTACCGGGCATTGCGCTCACGCGTAGGCGGGTTCTGCCAGTGGTCGCCATAGCGCCTCAGCATTTCCACGACCTGGGCCTTGGGCGGATGCTCGGCCTGCACCTGGCGCACCAGCGCCAGCCATTCCTGCTGGCGCTTGACGCGTTCCGCGTAGCGCGCCTCGGCGCCTTGCACCACGGGCGCCATGGCGCGGCGGATAGTGGCCTCCTGGTCACTTGAAAAGCGCCCGTAGACCAGCCGCGCGTAGTCCATCACCTTGTCGAACCGGGCTTCCTCGCGGGCCGCCGGGTCGGGGCGCAGGTATTCCTTGCGGTATTTGGCGTTGGCGTCCGCGAACTTCTTCTCCATGCGGGCGATCTGCTCAGGGGTCAGCGTCAGCAGCAGGTCGGCCACGTCGGGCGTGGAGCGATCGAAGGCGACGCGTGCCAGGCGCTGGGCGTCTTCCTGGATCTTGCCCACCGCGGTGGCGGAGACCGGTTGCTGTACCTCGCTCTTGGCCTGGCGCAGCAGCCTGGCGATCTCGGGCAGCTGGTCCTTGCGATGCCAGGCAAAGAAGCGGGCGATGGCGTCGCGGGTGAGGGGTTCCTGGCTGGCCGAGACGTCCACGTAGTTGTCGATCCACCAGTAGGCGAGCCGGTCGCCCTGCTGGTAGCCTAGCTTTACGGCATTGCAGGCCGTCAGGGCGACCACGGCTGTGACCAGAAAGAGACGCCGGAGACGGTCCCCGCGCAGGAAGGGATAAGCGGTCAAACGGCGCAAAACCCCCATGATAGAATCCTTTTCCGCGCGTTTTGGCACCTGATCGCGCCCGCGATTCCCAACCGTTGCTGGCTTTGCCGCCGGTTTCGGGCTTCGGGCCAGGACCCTGGCCAACGCTGCTGGCCCCCGGGCTCGCCAAGGGGGTGATTCATACTGTTTGCTGGACACACTCACTTAGGACCCTCCTTGTGAATATCGTCATTCTCGCTGCAGGAATGGGCAAGCGGATGAACTCCGCGCTGCCCAAGGTCCTGCATCCTCTCGCGGGCCGGCCGCTGCTTGCTCATGTGATTGAGACGGCACGAAAATTGTTGCCGACCCGGCTCGTCGTGGTGGTTGGGCATGGCGCCGAGCGCGTGCGCGAGGCGGTTGGCGCGCCAGACGTTGCCTTCGCCCTGCAGGCCGAGCAGCTTGGCACCGGCCATGCCGTGGCGCAGGCGCTCCCATTGCTCGACGACAGCCAGCCGACGCTGGTGCTGTACGGCGATGTGCCGCTGACCGAAGCTGCCACGCTGCAGCGCCTGGTGGCCGCTGCCGGCAGCGAGCGCTTGGGCATCCTGACGGTCGAAATGGATGACCCCACCGGCTATGGCCGCATCGTGCGCGAGGCGGGCAAGATCGTGCGCATCGTCGAGCAAAAGGATGCCAGCGAGCCGCAGCGCGCCATCCGTGAGATCAACACCGGCATCATCCTGGCGCCCACCGGCCCCCTGCGTCGCTGGCTGTCCACGCTGCGCAATGACAATGCCCAGGGCGAGTATTACCTGACCGACGCCGTCGAGCGCGCGGTGGCCGACGGCATGGAAGTGGTTTCCGCGCAGCCCGATGCGCTGTGGGAAACGCTGGGCGTGAACAGCAAGGTACAGCTCGCCGAGCTCGAGCGCATCCATCAGCGCAACCTGGCGCAGCGCCTGCTTGAAGCGGGCGTGACGCTGCTGGATCCGGCGCGCATCGATATCCGCGGCGAGCTTACCTGCGGGCGCGACGTCACCATCGACGTGAACTGCGTGTTCGAAGGCCGCGTGCATCTGGAGGACGGTGCGCATATCGGCGCCAACTGCGTGCTGCGCAACAGCACCGTGGGCGCTGGCGCGCGGGTGCAGCCGTTCTGCCATTTCGAGGATGCCAGCGTTGGCGCGGCCGGCCGCATCGGCCCGTACGCGCGCCTGCGTCCCGGCACGGTGTTGGGCGAGGATGTGCACATCGGCAACTTCGTCGAGGTCAAGAACAGCCAGATCGCCGCGCACAGCAAGGCCAACCACCTTGCCTACGTGGGCGACGCCACGGTCGGCTCGCGCGTCAACATCGGCGCGGGCACCATCACCTGCAACTACGATGGCGCGAACAAGTACCGCACCGTCATCGAGGATGATGTCTTTATCGGTTCCGATACGCAGCTGGTCGCGCCGGTGACCGTGCGCCGCGGCGCCACCATTGGCGCCGGCACGACGCTGACCAAGGAGGCGGCGGCCGACAAGCTGACGCTGTCGCGCTCCAAGCAGATGACGCTCGACGCGTGGCAGCGTCCGGTCAAGCAAGTCAAGAAATAAGCCCCGCCGCCGCCTGGCCGGGATACGGCCGGGCGGCAATGGCAACTCGCGGGAGACGGCAGCGCCGTCCTCGCGCCAATCATCCGGTGCGGCCGTGTCCGCGCCCTGTGGGAGAAGAATATGTGCGGCATCGTCGGCGGGGTTTCCTCGCGCAATATTGTTCCGGTCCTGATCGAAGGACTGCGTCGCCTCGAGTACCGTGGCTATGATTCCTGCGGCGTGGCGGTAGTGCGCGACAACGCGCTCGAGCGCGCCCGCACGGTCTCGCGCGTGGCCGACCTGGACGAGCAGACCCGCGCGTCCGGCCTGGCCGGCATGACCGGCGTGGCGCATACGCGCTGGGCCACGCACGGCAAGCCCGACACCACCAACGCCCACCCGCATTTCTCGGGTGAGTCCATCGCGCTGGTGCACAACGGCATCATCGAGAACTACGAGCCGCTGCGCGAGGAGCTGCGCGCCGCCGGCTATGGCTTCGAGTCGCAGACCGACACCGAAGTGGTGGCCCACCTGATCCACCAGGTCTACACCTACCCGAGCAGCGCCACGCGCGGCGACCTGTTCGCCTCGGTGCGTGCCGTGACCAAGCGCCTGCACGGCGCCTATGCCATCGCCGTGTTCTCCAAGGACCATCCGGAACGCGTGGTCGGCGCCCGCGCCGGCTCGCCGCTGGTGGTGGCGCTGGGCGACAACGAATCCTTCCTGGCTTCGGATGCGCTGGCCGTGGCGGGTACCGCCAACCGCATCGTCTACCTGGAAGAAGGCGACGTGGTGGAAATCACCCGCGAAGGCGCCACCATCCGCGACGCGCACGACCACCTGGTCGAGCGCGAAGTGCGCGTGGTCGAGACGCACGCCGCGGCGGTGGAGCTGGGCCCGTACCGCCACTTCATGCAGAAGGAAATCTTCGAGCAGCCGCGCGCGCTCGGCGATACGCTGGAAGGCATCGACGCCATTACGCCCGAACTGTTCGGCGAGACAGCCCAGAGCGTGTTCAGCGAGATCGACAGCGTGCTGATCCTGGCTTGCGGCACCAGCTATTACTCGGGCTGCACCGCCAAGTACTGGCTCGAATCCGTGGCCAAGATCCCGACCCAGGTCGAGGTGGCGAGCGAGTACCGCTACCGCGAAACCGTGCCCAACCCGCGCGCGCTGGTGGTGGTGATCTCGCAGTCTGGCGAGACCGCCGATACCATGGCCGCCCTGCGCCACGCCAAGTCGCTGGGGCACTCGCATACCCTGGCTGTGTGCAATGTGTCCACCAGCGCCATGGTGCGCGAGACCGCGCTGCGCTTCCTGACGCGTGCCGGCACCGAGATCGGCGTCGCGTCGACCAAGGCCTTCACCACCCAGCTCGCCGCGTTGTACATGCTGACCCTTGCGCTGGCCAAGGTACGCGGCAGGCTCACGGCCGAGGCGGAAGCCGCGGCGCTGACCAACCTGCGCCACCTGCCCGTGGCCCTGCACGGCGTGCTGGCGCTGGAGCCGCAGATCATCTCCTGGTCCGAGGACTTTGCCCGCCGCGAGAATGCGCTGTTCCTGGGCCGTGGCCTGCATTACCCGATCGCCCTGGAAGGCGCGCTCAAGCTCAAGGAAATCTCGTACATCCACGCCGAGGCCTATCCGGCCGGCGAGCTCAAGCACGGCCCGCTGGCACTGGTGACCGAGGCCATGCCGGTGGTCACGGTGGCGCCCAACGACGCGCTGCTGGAAAAGCTGAAGTCCAATATCCAGGAAGTGCGCGCCCGCGGCGGCCGGCTGTATGTGTTCGCCGACAGCGACACCCACATCCATTCCACCGAAGGCATCCAGGTGATCCGCTTGCCCGAGCACTACGGCGACCTGTCGCCGATCCTGCACGTGGTGCCGCTGCAATTGCTGGCTTACCATACCGCCTGCGCGCGCGGCACCGACGTGGACAAGCCGCGTAACCTGGCCAAGTCGGTCACGGTGGAGTAACGCAAGCGATAGCTGCAAGCCGCCGCGCCGCATGGCCAGGAACGCCTGGCTGGCCGGGCGGCATGGCCGGCATGAGCAAGCGTCTATTCATAAGCGTCCATTCATGCCAGTTACCGGTGGAGGGCGCGCGGCCAGGTGGCCAGCTGCGCGTCGATGCTGGTCTCAGGATGGCCTCTCGGCTCGCCACCCGCTATCGGTGAGTTGCCTGCTTTGGTATCGGCTACCGCCGCCGGTTCGCCTCATTCGTTTGGCGGACTTGAACAATCCCGGCCAATAGCCAAGAATCTCGCACGGTTGTGTTTTCGCCGAAGACGTGCCCGGCACTGGGCCTCCTGCAGATCCAGATCACCAGATCAGCGGGAAGAAGACAAAAAGATAAGAAAATAAAACATCAAATACGATAATGCGGACCAGGTGCTCTGGGAGTCCCGCCGCACACCTTGCCTCGAGAATGACTGAAGATTGGCTTGCGGGGCGGCTCCTCTGCCGCCCAGGATTGCTGGCGTGCCCAGCTGGCGGAGTCACGCGCCTGCAGCCCAGCCATTCTCGTTGTCCCTGCATCCTGGCAGCGGACGGTCATGGTCACGGTCATGCGTCATGCAGCGCAGCAGGACCGGCCTTGTGATCCGGCCACCTGGTTTCGCCGCATGAGCGCCGCCGCCCCGCCCCGGCGCCATGGCGCTGGCGTCATGCTGGCCCGCCGCCTCCATGCGGCCGGTCTTGTCGGCATGCTGGCCTGGCTGCTGGTGGCGCGGGCCTGGGCCTCCGATGCCGGCCCGCTGCCCCTGCAAAGCCCCGACGTGTCCTGGTTGCGCGATCCGGGCGGGCGGCTCACGATCGCGCAGGTTGCCGCGCATGACAACGGATTCCAGCCATTGCGCGGCGGCCTGAGCGAGGGTTTTACCCATGACGTGGTCTGGCTAAAGGCGGTGCTGCCCGCGGCGGCCCAGGGTGGCGAGCGCTGGCTGGAGATCTGGCCGGGGGCGCTTGACGATGTGCGCCTGTACCAGGCAGCGGCGAACGGCGCCTGGGTGGAGCGCCGCAGCGGCTATGCGCTGCCCATCGAGGCCCGCGACGGCCCCGATGGGCGTAGCCGCAACCTGGCCTTCCGGCTTGCGCAGCCGCAGCCGGGCGATGTGCTCTACCTGCGCATCCGGACCACCGGCACAATGGCGGCCGCATTGCGGCTGTGGCATGGATCCGAGCTGCGCGCGGCAAGCGCGGCTGCCGACATCGGCTATGGCATGCACCTGGGTTTCGTGGCCACGGCGGTGCTGTTCTACCTGGCGGGCTGGCTGCTGACCCGCCGCGCGCTCTACGGCGCTTTTTCCCTGCTCGTGGCCGTGGCTACCCTGCGCTGGCTTGCCGTTGACGGACTGGCCAGCCAGTTTCTCTTTCCGCGCGATGCCACCGTGCCGCTCCTGGCCGCCAAGGCCCTGGTGGGGCTTCAATGGGCGTGCGCCAGCCTGTTCGTGATCTGCCTGCTGCAGTTGCGCGAGCGCGCGCCGCGCCTGCTGCGCTATTACCAGGGCCTCATGCTGACGGGCCTGGCGGTCGCCTTGTCGTCATCGAGCGACTACTACGGTATCGCGGTTTGCGTGCTCTATATCGCGGTGTTGCTGGGGCAATTGCTCTCGATACCCGTCTATCTTCGCCTGTGGCGCACCGGAGGCGCTTCCGGACGGCTGGTCGCAGCTTCGCTTTCGCTGTATTGCCTCATCATCCTGCCTGGCTGCCTTGGCGCGTTCGGCCTGATGCCGCTGAGCCTCGCCACGATCCAAGGCGCACACCTGCTCGACCTGCCGCTGATGCTGGTGCTGCACCTGACCATTGCGCTGCGCGTGCGCGAAGCGGAAAGCGAGCGCAAGAGCGAGCGGCAGCAGGCCTGCGAGGCCATGGCGTCTTCCCTGCGCGAGCGGCGTGCGTTCGAGGAGCAAAGCCGTTTGCTCGCGATGATGACGCATGAGGTCCGCACGCCGGTGGCGGTGATCGATGCCGCGGCCTATAGCCTGCGCCTGCTCGACGACATCGGCGGCGACCGCGCCCAGCGCGAGAGCCGCTACCAGAGCATCCAGCTGGCCGTGCGGCGGCTGAAGCTCCTGATGGAGCTGGCCGAGGCGCGCGAGCGGCTGGTGCCCGGCGAACAGCAGCTCGACACTGCGCCATTTGGCTTCGCCGAACTCAGCCGCGATGTGCTCGCGTCGCTCGAGCCGCACGCGGCGGCCCGTGTGTCCCTGGAGGCCGGGGCTGGGCTGCCCCAGCTCGATGGGGATATCCGCCTGCTGCACTTCGCCTTGCTCAACTTGCTGGACAACGCGCTCAAGTACGCCTACCCGGCAAGCCGCATCCTGATCGACATCGCCGCCGGCATGCGCGAAGGCGTGCGTGGCGTGGCCTGGCGCATTCGCGACCAGGGGCCCGGCGTGCCCTTGGGCAAGGAAGATGTGATCTTCGAGAAATTCCGCCGGCTCGGCGAGATGGCGGACCAGCCCGGCCTTGGGTTGGGCCTGCCGCTGGCGCGCAAGATCATGGAGCTGCATGGCGGCACCCTGTGCTGCGATCAGGGCTGGCGCGAGGGGGCCTGTTTCGTGGCGTGGCTGCCGCAGGCCGCATGACTGTCGCCGCCGCCCTTGCTGCTTCCGATGCCGCCCCAACCGGGATGCCCGAAGGGATGGCCAAAGGGGTTCCCATCGCGCTGGTCGAGGACAACGAGCGCCTGCGCACGGAGCTGGCCTTTCACTTGAGCCACGCCGGCTATGCTGTCGCGAGCCTGGCCGATGCAGCCGCGCTGGACGCGCACCTGGCCAGCCAGCCGTGCCGGCTGCTGATACTGGACCTGGGCCTTCCGGATGAGGATGGGCTGTCGATCTGCGAGCGCCTGCGCCGGACCCGGCCCGACTTGGGCATCGTCATGCTGACCGCGCGCGGCATGGCACACCACCGGCTCGCCGGGCTACGCGGCGGCGCCGATGGCTATCTTGTCAAGCCGGCGCGCACGGAAGAGCTGCTGCTGGTGATCGCCAACCTGCTGCGCCGCCTCGGCCCCGTGACGCCTGACTTTCCTTTGCCGGCGCCGGCCTGGCGCCTCGATGCGCGCCGTCTCATGGCCATCACGCCGGCTGGCAACGCGCTCCTGCTCACGCGCATGGAAAGCCAGCTACTGCAGGCCTTGCGCCGCAGCGCGCCCGATGCGGCCGGCCGCCGCCAGTTGGTGGAGGCGCTGGGTGGCAACTACCTTGACTTCGACGAGCACCGGCTCGAGGTCGCCATCAGCCGGCTGCGCGGCAAGCTCGCGCGGGCTTGGCCGCATGGCCCGGCGATCCGCACGGTGCGTGGCGTTGGCTACCTGCTGGTGCAGCGCTGGCTGGGCCAGGCTGAGGGATAGCGCTGGGAGGCCGGCGGCGAGCGGTCTTGCGCTTGTTGCGCGCTTGCGAGCATTTGTGCGCATTTGTGAGTATTTGTGAGCTTTGCCGGCGCGGATTTTTGTATGCTCACCCCCCGTCACGGGGCTGGCCGGTTGGCTTGAAGGTGTCGTCCACCGCGCGGGAAACCTCGATGCCCGCCACACCCGGGAAGAAGCATCAGAAGCACAAGTAGCGTGGAGCAAGAATGAGGCAGAGCGAGCTATTGGGAAGAGTGGCCAACGGGGCGATCCTGCGCATCGCTCGCGATCCCTGGGGCAGGCTCTTGCCAAGCGTCGTGCTGGTGGACGCCGGGGCGCAAGGCAACGACGAGGTCATTCACCGCTGGCAGATCCGCAAGATGATGGATTCGGGCTTGCTACAGTACGACGGCAGCACGGCCGAGAACTCCAGCATGTACGTCCCGACCTGCGCCGGGCTTGCGATTGGCAATGCGTGGAACCGCGCGAAGGCGAGAGCCGCGGCGGCCGGGGCAGCTGCCGCCGGCCCGGTGCCGGGCTCGGACTAGATCAGTCCTGGCTTGCCACGCAGTTCCTGCCCGCGGCCTTGGCCCGGTAAAGGGCCTTGTCGGCTGCTGCCAGCACATCGTCCAGCGTGTCCCCGGCGCCAGGCATCGTGGCGCAACCCAGACTGACCGTGCAGCGGATGTCCACGCCATTGAAGTGGAACGCGTGCTGCTCCACCGCTTGCCGGATGCGCTGTGCCGTCGCCCTGGCGCCATGCGCATTGGTCGACGGCAGCAGCAGGGCAAACTCCTCCCCGCCCAGCCGGGCAATGATATCGATGGCGCGCAGCACGCCCTGGCAGCAGGCCACCAGTTCCTTGAGGACATGGTCGCCCGCCGCGTGGCCGAGGTTGTCGTTGATGGCCTTGAAATGGTCGGCATCCAGCATGACGACCGACAAGGGTTGCCGCAGGCGCCGGGCACGCACCACTTCTGCCTCGCCGACGTCGAAGAAATGCCCGCGGTTGGCGGCTCCCGTCAGGTGGTCCCTGGTGAGCAGCTCTTTGACCTTGTCGATGCTGAGCTTGCGTTCCGTGACATCGCGCAGCACGACCGAGTAGCCGGAAACCTTGCCGTCGATTTCCTCCAGCGCCGCCACCAGCAACTGGCCCCAGTAACGCCGACCGTCACGGGTGACGCACCATAGCTCTTCCACATGCCAGCCGCTTTCGCGCGTGAGCCGGAGCTGCTCGTCGGCCCGCGCGGTGAAGTCGCTGTCCGGATGGCAGAACAGGCGCAGCGTGGCGCCTTCCACGTCCTGCCGCTTGAAGCCGGTCTGGCGCTGGCCGGACTGGTTCCAGCTGTCGATCCGGCCGGTGGCGTCCAGCGAGAAGTACGCGAAATCATTCACCGCCGAATAGACCGCGGCGAGCCAGGATTCGGTCTGCTTGAGGCTGCGCTCCTGCGCTACCACCTTCGAGATGTCCGTGAGCACCACCATCGTGCAGTCCTGGGCGACGCGCAGCATGGAGCAGGACAGGACATTGGGCTCCTGCTGCTTGCGCGTGGGCAGGAAGATGCGATGGTTCTCGCAGATATAGCCGCGCTCATGCGCGAACGTGGCCGCCATGCTCCTTAGCTCGGGAGCCAGGTCCTCGAATACGGCAAAGAGATTGTCCAGGCTGCCCGTGCGCGAGATGGGCATCAACACCTGGGCTGCCTTGGGGTTTGCCATCGCCACGTTGCCGGCTGCGTCGATGCGCAGGATGCTTGCCGGAGACATATAGAGGAAGGTCAGCAATTCCTCGTTCTCGGCCGCGAGAGCGGCCAGGTCGCCCTGGCTCTCCCCGGGATGTGCCATTGCCATGGCGCGCCTATCGCTGGATCAGCACATAGCGCCGGTCGCGGCCGGGGCGCATGAGCAGGCGGAGCTTGACCGGCGTGGGGCGCATGCGCAGGGTGAGGACATAGTCGATGGTTTCGTCCAGCGAGCCGGCATCCTCGAAGCGCTGGGCCACCATGAAATTGTTCATGCAGATGGCCACCTCGGCAAAGAAATGCCGGCCGAGCACCCGCTCCTGGGACAATCCCGCGAGCCGCGATTCGGTGGCGTTGTAACGCTCGACGATGCCCGTCGACGCAAAGCCGATGGCGCCGAAGGGCAGTGCGTCGGCGTCCTGCGCCGAGAGGCTATCCAGCTGCTCCAGCGAAATCTCCGAAAAACTCATCCTCATCCTCATTTTCCAATCCGGGGTTCACAATGCCTGCGGCCGGCGCCGCGCCTACCTGTGCTCGGCAGACCTGAGGAAGCTCGCCGAGATCTCCCGCGTCAGCAGGCTGATGGCTTCCATCTCCCCATCGGACAGCCCGCCCGCGCAGGCCGTCGGGCCCCAGTCTCCGCAGATCATGGCGACGCAGCGATTCTTGATCATCACGGGCGCCAGCAGGATGGAACGGGCATCGGGCATCTGTTCCCGATACCAGCGGGGCACGCGGTGCGCCACCTCTTTGTCGAAGGAATCTTCGAACAGCAGTGGCTTGTTGCCGATGGCGGCGAAGTGAAAGATATCTGGGACGAAGCCCTCTTCGAAGGATAGCGCTTCCATCTTCTCGCGCATGCCCTCGCCAAATCCAACCCGTGCGCCAAAACGCTTCGCCATGGGATTGAGCAGCATGAGGAAGCAATGGGAGAAGTTCAGCGCCCGCATGGCCGATTCGAGCACCAGCGGCGCCAGCTCGGAGACCGGCAGCTCGCCGCCCTCGCGCCTTACTTCCTGCAGGCTTTGCTCAAGGCGCTTGAGGGCATCCTTCGGCTTGCCGGCATTCAGGGCGGGAGTCGCCTCGGCTGCCTCGGGTGACTCCGCGTTGGTCATGGAGACGTTCAGTGCCAGGGCCTGCCGGACTGCGCTTTCCACCGCACCTGCTTGCAGGCCCAGTGCCTCGGCGTGATCCAGCAGCAAGGACTGGACCTCTTCCTGCGGCGCGTCCCTCGCCACCAGCGTGGCGGCCCGGGAGGAGACGTTGGCAATTGCGCCCAGCCAGTCGGCGTGGGATTCCAGCACAGAATCCGCGTCGAAGCGCTGGCAGCGCATCGATGTCGCGATCAGGCTGGGCAGCCGCCATTTGATCGCCGCAGCTGCCGCGACGTCTTCGAGGGTGACGCCCAGCACTTGCTGGCACGCTTCGCTTTCCTTCTCGGCATCACCCTTGCACAGGGTCTGGATCTGTTCCCACTCCTCGGCAAAGTAGAAGACCAGAAGCAGGCGGCTCATGTGGTGCATCAACGTGCAGACCACGGCTTCTTCCGCCTGCCTGATGCCTTGGGCGTTGCTAAGCGCGCGCGTGAACTCGCCGGCGATCATGGCCTGCTTCAGTTCAGTGGAAGCCTGCGGCCGGTTGATGGCTACCCCGGAGAAATAGTCCAGCAACTGGACCCCGAGCGTGAGGTGGCTGATCGCTTCGACCCCCAGGACCAGGATGGCGCGCGACACCGTCGTGACTTCGCCCCCGAACGAGCGGTACATGGCGGAGTTGGCCAGGCGTATGACCTTCTGCGACAAGCTGAAATCGCAGAGCACGCCCGCGGCCATCTCGCCGACGCTGGTGTCGCTGTTGAGCGTCTTGAAGACGTTGTCGATGCAGAACTGCAGCGTGGGGAAATCCCCTTGCTGCGCCATGCGGCCCCATAGTGTCTCGAAGAGCGTCTTGTTTGACATGGTTGACATGGCGGCGTCTACTTCGAGAACACTTGGGCGCTGCCAAGCTGGAGCGTGCCGGCTTGTGCCTGGTCCACGAACTGGGCCGGGCTCATCGCCTTTGCATAGCGCCAGCCCTGCACCAGCTCGCAGCCTTGCTCGGCCAGCAACTGGCTTTGCTCGTCCGACTCCACGCCTTCGGCGATGGCCACCAGCCCGAGTTCCCGCGCGAGCGACAACACGGCAAACACGATGGTCCGCGCATGCGGGGAGTTCATCATGTCGGCCACGAAGCTCTGGTCGATCTTCAGCGCCGAGAGCGGGAAGCGGCGCAGGTACGACAAGCTGGAGTACCCCGTGCCGAAATCGTCGACAGCGAACCGCACGCCCAATGCGCGCAACTCCATCAGCAAGTCCTGCGCCGCCTCGGGGTCGGTCATCAACGCGCCTTCCGTGATCTCCAGGACCAGCCGGTGCGAGCTGACGCCGGCATCCTTGATGGCCCGCCTGACGCTGTCGGCGAAGCCGGGGTGCCTGAACTGGACCGGAGAGACATTGACCGATATGTATCCCACGTCCAGCCCGAGCGCGTCCCAGCTTGCCAGCTGCGCACAGGCGCAGCGCAGCGCCCACGCCCCGAGATGGTTGATGAGGCCGTTATGCTCCGCAACCGGGATGAACACGCCGGGCGGGACGGACCCCGTCGGGTGTTGCCACCGCATCAGCGCCTCGACCGCGCAGACCTTGCCGGAGCCGGACCACACGATCGGCTGGTAGTGAAGCAGGAACTCGCCGTTCTGGACGGCCTCGAACATGTTCTGTTCGATCCGGAACTGCTCGTCCAGCCGATGCTCCAGCTCCGGCGTGTAGACACAGTATCGATTCTTGCCCTGAGCCTTGGCGTCATACATGGCCAGGTCCGCACGCTTGAGCAATTGCGACTCGGACTGATGCGCCAGCGTGCCGAAGGTGAGCCCCAGGCTGGTGGTGACGCGGATCTGGCAACCGGCCAGGTGAAAAGGCTGCCGGCAGACATGGATCACCTTCTCCACGATGCCGATGGCGGCCGCTTCCGAGGCGATTCCGTCCAGCAGCAGCACGAATTCATCGCCGCCCAGCCGCGCGACCATGTCCGTCGGGCGAACCGCCCCGAGCAGCCGCACGCTGACTTGCTTGAGCAAGGCGTCGCCAAATTCATGGCCGAGCGAGTCGTTGACCTTCTTGAACCCGTCGAGGTCCATCAGGGCAAGCGCAAATGGCGCCTTTCCCGTGCCATCCCCGGCAAAGTACCCGGCAATGCGTTCGCGCACCATGGCGCGGTTGCCTACACCGGTGAGCGGATCGCGAAAGGACGCCTCGATGAGCCGCTCTTCATTGTCGACCCAGTCGGTCACGTCGTAGCCAAACAGCAGCAAGCTCGGGTTGCCGTCCTCGTCGGCGTGGCGGCACACGCGCAGGTCCAGCCAGCGGCTTTCGCCGACGCCGCCGGAGAAGCGGATGCGGCCGGTCCTGCAGGGCGCGTCCTGCTCGCAGGCACGCAGCAGCTCGGCAAGTTGCTCGCGCTGCTCGAACGAGACGACATCCAGGATCGAGGATTTAAGAAGGTATTCCCGGGGATAGGCAAGCAACTGCGCCGAGGCTTCGGTTGCCAGGATGATGTTGCCCGCGACATCGATCTGCAGGGCGAGCGCGCCCGAAGCCTCGAGCAATGCCCAGGCATCCCGCGCCGACCCCCCGGCTGATAACAGTGGGTTCCGGTCGGAGGATGGCCATTCAGGGGACTCCTCCGCCAGAACCGCGTCATATGTAAACGACGTCATGGAACTCTGGTTGAAACTCGGGCCGAATTGAGCGTCTTGTCATCGAACGCCGCCAGCGCCGCCGTGCCTGGCTGTCTCGCACATTAAAGTGATTTTGGGCGCATGTTACCCAAGCTGCGCATGCCAGTTTAACGCTTAACCGCGAGCTGCGATCACCGGAATGCGTTACCTGGCAGGAGTTTGTGGCGCCGTTGCACAGAGGGCCCCGGTACATCGATGGCCCAAGCGTGGCCGCCCCGGATTTACCGGGCAGGCGCCGCCCCGCGAACGTCCGCGGACTTACTGCCTTTAGAATGCAGCACAAACCAATCGGAGACCGTGCATGCTGTGGAAATCCCCCCCCTCCCTGAAAGACCTCCAGGCTCGCCACAAGGACACGGCTGTCGAGCAGTTGGGCATCGAGTTCACCGAGATCGGCGAGGCTTCGCTCAGTGCACGCATGCCGGTGGACCGCCGCACCGTGCAGCCGCATGGCATCCTGCACGGCGGCGCTTCGGTGCTGCTGGCGGAGACGCTGGGCAGTTGCGCCGCCAGCCTGTGCCTGGATAGCGAGACCCAATATTGTGTCGGGCTCGACATCAATGCCAACCATGTGCGCGCGGCGCGCACGGGCTTTGTCACCGGTACCGCCACGCCGGTGCATATCGGCCGCACCACCCACGTGTGGGCCATCGAGATCCGCAACGAAGAAGGCAAGATGGTGTGCGTCTCCCGGATCACCATGTCCATTCTCTCGCGCTGATCGCCGCGGCCCGAAGGCCGTCGTGGTGCAATGTCCCGGCCTTGGGCAAGCGCGCGGGCGCCGTTGTACGCCTCGTGCAGAGTTTTTCATTTCCGGCTAAACTGCGCCCCGCACTGCAAGCGGGCGCCAAAGTGCGGCGTCCCGGCAGCGGCGGGGTGGCAGAGTGGTTATGCGACGGCCTGCAAAGCCGTACACGGCGGTTCGATTCCGTTCCCCCGCCTCCAGTATTCCGGTCATGGCCAGGGCGATCGCGCCATGCAGCCTGGCTGCCGCGATGCATCGCGCTCCTTTCCATTTCCCTTCGTTCTTTCCCTTTCCCGTCAGGCTATTTTGACTTGGCCCCGCCGCATTCATTCGGTGGATAAGGCGTCGTTTATGCCGTTTTCCCCGCTGGAACAAGTCGCTCGAATCATGTAGTGTGAAGTCAGCGCAGTCCATCCATGACAACCTCCGCCATCGTGCGTGGCGGGGAGATAATTGCAATGACAAGAGATCTGCGTATCCGCGCCGCACAACCGGCCGATTGGCCGGCAATCGCGGAAGTCCTTGAAGCATGTGGCCTCGCCAGCGACGATCTCGATCCCTCGCTGGCGTTGTTCCATATTGCGGTGCTCGACGGCGGCATCGTCGGTTGCGCCGGCGCCGAAGGCTATGGCGACACCGTGGTCGTGCGCTCGGTCGCGGTATTGCCGCCTTATCGCGATCGCGGCATCGCCTCCCATATGGTTTCCGCCATGCTCATGCGCGCCCGCGCCAACGGCTGCACGCGCGCCGTGTTGCTGAGCGCCAGTTGCCCCAGCTACTTTGCCCGCTACGGCTTCTCGCTGATCTCGGCGGATCGCCTGCCGCCGGAGGTACGCGCGTCGCGCGAGTTCCGGCAGCAAGAAGGCGCGCTGCCGCTGTGCATGTGTTGCGAACTGAAATGATCTGCCCGACGTGCCGATGACCGTGACGAACCCGACGAACCAGGCGGACCCGACCCGGGCGGCGAGCGCTGTCCCCTTCGATTGCCTGGTCTATATCGGCCGTTTCGAACCCTTCCACAACGGCCACTTCGCCATGCTGCGCCAGGCGCTGGCGCTGGCCAGCACGGTGATCGTGGTGCTGGGTTCCGCTGGCGGCGCCCGCACCGTCAAGAATCCGTTTTCCGCGGATGAGCGCCGCCAGATGATCCAGGGCGCTGTCGCGGCATGGGACGCTGCGCGCGTTGCCGACCTGCGCTTTGTGGTGGTGCGCGACTATTACGAAAGCGCGCGCTGGACGGCGGCGGTGCGCGCCGTGGCGGGCGCGGCGATCGAGGCTTGCGCGCATGGGACGCCGCGCGTTGGCCTGTTCGGACATTTCAAGGATGCCTCTTCGGGCTACCTGAATGACTTTCCCGGCTGGGAACTGGTGCCGCAGCCCAGCTTCGGGCAGCTCAACGCCGCCGACGTGCGCCGGCAATGGTTCGAGCAGCAAGGCGGGCTGGAGGGGCTGCAGAGCGTGCTGCCGCAGCCGGTGGCCGCCTTCCTGCGCGAGTTCGCCGGGCGCGAAGCGTTTGCGACCTTGCTGGCCGAGTATCGCTTCTTGCAGGACCACAGCCGCCGCTGGGCCGCCGCGCCGTATGCGCCGGTCTTCGTGACCGTGGATGCGGTGGTGCGCTGCTGCGGCCAGGTGCTGCTGATTCGCCGCGGCGGACAGCCCGGCCGCGGAGCCTGGGCGCTGCCCGGTGGTTTCCTGGACCAGCATGAGCGCGTGGCCGACGCGGTGCTGCGCGAGCTCGACGAGGAGACGCGCTTCGGCTTGCCCAAGGCGGCGTTGCAGCAATCCTTGCGAGACCAGGCGCTGTTCGATCATCCCGAGCGCAGCCAGCGCGGGCGCACGTTGACCCACGCTTTTTTCTTCGACCTGCCGCTCGATGCGCTGCCTGCCGTGGCCGCCGCAGACGACGCGGCCGCGGTGCGCTGGGTGCCGCAACAGGCGTTGCTGGCGCTGGAAGGGCAGATGTTCGAGGATCACCTGCTGATCCTCGATCGCTTCCTGCACCTGTTCGACGGCGAGGCGCAGCCTGCGGGCTGAGCGGTTCGCCGCCAGGTTCAGTGTCCGCCCAGGTACGCCTGCGCCAGCGCGGCGAACAGCTCCGCGCTCACCTTGGGCGCCAGGCCCGTCGCCGGACACCATTCCCACATCGGCTCCCATGCAAGCTACGACCACCACGCCAGACGCGGCCGCCGCGCTGGCGCTGGAGTTCGTGCGCGGCATGGCCTGAACGGGCTACCAGCCACTATAGGGCGCGCCCGCCATCCGGTGGGCGGCGAAGTGCTCCGCCAAAAAGTCCACGAACGCGCGCACCTTGGCCGTGAGGTGGTCGCGCGTGAGGAATACGGCGAACACATCGGCTGGCGGCGTCTCCCAGTCTGGCAGCACCTGGCGCAGCCGCCCCGAGCGGAGCATCGGCGCCACCTCCCATTCCGAGCGCATCAATATGCCGTGACCCTGCAAGGCCCAGCCGAGGGCCACTTCGCCATCGTTGGTGCTGGCCGGCCCGCGCACCTTTACGGTTTCTTGGCGGCTGGCCGAGCGCAGGTGCCAGGTGCCGTAGGTGGCGTCGCTCTCCCGGATCACGATGCAGCGGTGCTGCTGCAGCTCGCGCGGCGATGCCGGCTCGCCGTGGCTGGCCAGGTAGCGCGGCGCGGCGCATAGCAGGCGGCGGTTGTGCGCGATGGGCCGGGCGGCGAGGCGCGCATCGGGCAGATCGCCCACGCGGATGCCGACATCGAAGCCCGCCTCGGCCAGGTTCAGCGGCCGGTCCGTGAGTTCCAGTTGCACCTCCACCTCCGGGCAGGCCAGCAGGAAGGCGCCCACCGCCGGCGCCACGTGGCGCCGGCCGAAGCCCAGCGTGGCGTTGACCCGCAGCAGCCCGCGTGGCGCCACCCGGCTGCCGCCAAGCCCTTGCTCCAGTTCCTCCAGCTCGGCCAGGATGCGCGCGCCCTGCGCCAGGTAGGCCTCACCCTCCTGCGTGACGCTCAGGCGGCGCGTGGTGCGGTTGAGCAGGCGCACGCCGAGCCGCGTTTCAAGCGCCGTCAGCCGCTTGCTGGCGGCCGACGGCGTGATGCCGAACTGTTGGGCTGCGCTGGCCAGGCTGCCGCGCTTGACCAGGGTGACGAAGAAGGCGAGGTCGGAGAAGTTGTCCACGATGCGGTCCGAGGCCTGATTAGTGAAATGGGCGACTGAATGAAAGTCTTTGGGTGAAATTATAGCGATGGGTTCAATGGTTAAACTGGCATCTCAATAAACGCGGCGGCGTCGGGGGCGTTCCCTGGCAGCCAGCCTGCCACCCAGGAGACCCCACATGAACCGCTTTACCGCCATCGCCCGCCGGATCTGCCGGACGCCGCTCGCCATGAGTGCTGTTGCCTTGTCCGTTGCGCTCGCGCCGGCGGTGGCCTCGGCCCAGACGTTTCCCGCGCGCCCGATTCGCCTGATCGTGCCGTTCGCTCCGGGCGGCAGCGTCGACATCGCCGCGCGGCTGGTCACCGAAGCGTGGGGCCGGCAACTCGGCCAGCCCGTGGTGGCAGACAACCGTGCCGGCGCCTCGGGCAATATCGGCATGGACCAGGTGGCCAAGGCCAAGCCCGATGGCTACACGCTGGCCATCAACAACGTGGCGCTGGCGGTGAATCCTTCGCTCTTCGCCAGGCTGCCGTTCGACACCGAGCGCGACCTGGCGTCGGTTGGCACCATGGGCACCTCGCAGCATGTGCTGGTGGTGACCAACGGCCTGCCGGCCAAGAATGTGAAGGAACTGATTGCGTTGGCCAAGAGCCGCCCCGGGCAGCTCAGCTTTGGCTCGGCGGGCACTGGCAGCACCTTCCACATGGCGGCGGAGCTGTTCAAGTCAGAGTCCGGCACGGCCATCCTGCACGTGCCATACAAGGGCGGCGGCCCGGCCATGGTCGATACCATCGCCGGCCAGGTGCAGCTCAGCTTCCCGGTGCTCTCCGCCGCGCTGCCGCAGGTGCAGGCCGGCAAGCTGCGCGCGCTGGCGGTGACCGGGCCCAAGCGCTCGCCGCTGCTGCCCGATGTGCCCACCATTGTCGAGGCGGGCCTGCCCAACTACGCCTTCGAGACCTGGTTCATCGTCAGTGCGCCGGCCGGCACGCCCAAGGCGGTGATCGCCAAGCTCAACCAGACGCTGAACCAGGCACTGGCCGCGCCGCAGATCAAGGCGCGCCTGCTCAAGGAAGGCTTCGAGCCGCTCACCATGAGCCCGTCCCAGGCCGACACCATGCTGCACAAGGAAATCAAGCGCTGGGCCGCGCAGATCAAGCAGGCCGGCATCACGCCGGAGTAAGCGCGGCGCTTTCTGCCGCGCAATTTTTCAACTCACCTCATTCAATTCACCTCAAGCAGGCTGTCCCATGTCAGGCCTTACCTACTATCGCAAGCTGGTGGATTCGCACACCGTGGCCGCGCTCGATGCCGACCACGTGCTGCTCTACGCGGATCTGCATCTGATGAACGAATACACCAGTCCGCAGGCCTTTGCCGGGCTGGCCGCGCAGGGCAGGGGCGTGCCGTCGCCGGGCCAGCAGGTGGCGGTGGTGGACCACATCATCCCCACCCACGCCGAAAGCCCGCGCCGCATCCAGGATCCCGCCTCGGCGCTGCAGGCGCGCAACCTCAAGCGCAACTGCGACCAGCACGGCATCCCGCTGTTCGATACCGATGACGCGCTGCAGGGCATCGAGCACGTGATCGCGCCTGAGCACGGCATGATCCGGCCGGGCATGGTGGTGCTGTGCGGCGACAGCCACACCACCACCTACGGCGCGCTGGGCGCGCTCGGCTTTGGCATCGGCACGTCCGAGGTGGAGCACGTGCTGGCCACGCAGACGCTGGTGTACCGCGTGGCGATGGACATGTGCATCCGCGTGGACGGCGTGCTGCCGTGCGGCGCTACCGCGAAGGACATGATCCTGCATATCATCAGCCGCATCAGCGCGCAGGGCGCGCGTGGCTATGTGGTGGAGTTCACCGGCAGCGCCATCGCCGCATTGTCGATCGAGGCGCGCATGACCTTGTGCAACATGACGGTGGAAGCCGGCGCGCGTGGCGCGCTGATCGCGCCGGATGCGGCGGCCATCGAATACGTGCTGGCCCGCGCCGCCGATATCGATGCCACGCTGCGCGAGCGCGCGCTGGCCTGCTGGCGGGCGCTGCATTCCGATGCGGATGCCAGGTTCGACAGCGAACTGGTGTTCGACGCCAGCAACGTGGCGCCGTATGTGAGCTGGGGCACCAGCCCCGACCAGGCGATCCCCATCGATGCGTGCGTGCCGCCGGTGGAGGATGCCATCGACGACACGGCGCGCAGCGCTGCCGCCAAGGCGCTGGACTATATCGGCCTGCAGGCGGGCGCCACGCTCGAAGGCCTGCCGGTGCAGCGCGTGTTCATTGGTTCCTGCACCAATGGGCGCATTGAAGACCTGCGCGCTGTGGCCGCCATCGTGCGCGGGCGCAAGGTGGCCGCAGGCGTGCGCGCGATGGTGGTGCCGGGCTCCGGCGCGGTGCGCCAGCAGGCCGAGGACGAAGGCATTGCGCAGGTGCTGCTGGACGCCGGCTTCGAATGGCGCAAGCCGGGTTGCTCGATGTGCCTGGCCATGAACGACGACGTACTCGCGCCGGGCGAGCGCTGCGCTTCCACCACTAACCGCAATTTCGAGGGACGCCAGGGGCGCGCCGGGCGCACCCACCTGATGAGTCCCGCCATGGCCGCCGCGGCGGCGCTGACCGGCTGCATCACCGATGTGCGCCGCCTGGAGCCAACCAATGCCTGATGCCATGCCTGACTACGATTCCGACCTGATCGCCGCGCTTGGCGCGCCGCTGCCCATCGGCAACCTCGACACCGACCAGATCATGCCTAAGCAGTTCCTGCGCATCATCGACAAGGCTGGGCTGGACCGTGGCCTGTTCTACGATATGCGCTTCGACGCGCAAGGCGTGCCGCGCCCGGCGTTCGCGCTCAACCAGGCGCGGTACCAGGGCGCGGGCGTGCTAGTGGCCGGCCCGAACTTTGGCTGCGGATCGAGCCGCGAGCACGCCGTCTGGGGGCTGCAGCAATACGGCATTCGCGCGGTGATCGCGCCCAGCTTTGGCGAGATTTTCTACTCGAACGCGATCAACAACCGGCTGCTGCTGGTGATGTTGCCGCAGGCAGAAGTGGATGCGCTGATGGCCGCGGTGTCGGGCAGCGCGCCCGCGCGGATCGAGATCGACCTCGCGGCGATGTCGGTGAGCGCCGGCGCGCTGCGCTTTGCCTTCACGCTGGCCGAGCGCCACCGCACCATGTTCCGCCAGGGACTGGACATGATCGGCGCAACGCTGGCACAGTCGTCGCAAATCGCCGCGTTCGCGCGGCGCCATCACCAGTCGCAGCCCTGGCTGCAGGACGTCGCCGCCAAGACCATGGCGCGGCTGTCCGCCTGAAGGAGGACGGAACGTGTTCGAAGGATTCACGCAGCATCGCATTCCATGTGGCGACGTCGAGATCCACGCCGTCGTCGGCGGCCAGGGCCCGGCCTTGCTGCTGCTGCATGGCCATCCGCAAACGCATGTGATCTGGCATAAGGTGGCCGCCACGCTGGCGCGGCATTTCACCGTGGTTGCCACCGACCTGCGCGGCTACGGCGATAGTGGCAAGCCGGCCGGCCTGCCGGACCACGCCAACTACAGCAAGCGCAGCATGGCGCAGGACCAGGTCACGGCGATGCGCGCGCTGGGCTTCGAGCGCTTCCTGGTGATGGCGCATGACCGCGGCGCTCGCGTGGCGCACCGCATGGCGGTGGATCATCCGGATGCCGTGCAACGGCTGGTCACGCTGGATATTGCGCCCACGCTGGCGATGTACGAGCAGACCAGCCTGCAGTTCGCGCTGGCCTACTACCACTGGTTCTTCCTGATCCGGCCCGCGCCGTTTCCCGAGACGCTGATCGAGGCCGATCCGGCGCTCTACCTGCGCAGCACCATGGGCAGCCGCAGCGCCGGCCTGGCGCCGTTTACCGAGGCGGCCATGGCGGAGTACCTGCGTTGCCTCAGCCTGCCGGGCGCGGCGCACGGGCTGTGCGAGGACTATCGAGCCAGTGCGTCGATCGATCTCGAGCACGACCGCGCCGACCTGGCCGCCGGGCGCAAGGTCGAGTGCGGGATGCTGGCCCTGTGGGGCGAGCAGGGCGCGGTAGGCCGCTGCTTCGCGCCGCTGGAAGAGTGGCGCAAGGTGGCGCGCAACGTGAGCGGCAAGAGCCTGCCGTGCGGGCACTACATGGCCGAGGAAATGCCGGCGCTGCTGCTGGACGAGACACTGCCCTTCCTGTTGGGAGCAGCTCAAGGATAAGGATAAGGATAAGGATAGGGATAGGGATAGGGATAGGGATAGGGATAAGGATAAGGATAAGGATGCAACGGGCGAATGCGCTGCGAGCCGGGCTGGCTTACACTCGCTGTCTTCGCCCCTGTGCCTAACCGAACGCGTTCCCCAGCCCATGCCGCCCCGCAAGAATCCCGCCGCTGCCACCGAAACGCTCGATACACTCGCGCATGGCCGCGCTGCTAGCGACCAGGCCATCCAGCTGCTCGACGGCGCCGTCGACCACGTGCTGGAGCACGGCATCGGCGACTTGTCGCTGCGCCATATCGCCGAGGCGCTCGGCACCAGCCACCGCATGCTGATCTACTACTTCGGCTCGGCGGACCAGTTCTGGGAGGCGGTGCTGCGCCGCATCCGCCATGCCGAGCTGGATGCGCGCGCCAGCCTGGCCGCCAGCGAGTCCGATCCCGCGCGGGCGCTGGAGGTGGCCTGGGCGCGCTACTCGGCCGACAACTACCTGCCCATCATCCAGTTGCTGTTCGAGATCTACGGCCGCGCCATTCGCGATCGCGAACGCTTCCAGGTGTTCCTCGACGACGTGATAGGCAGCTGGACCGGCGCGCTGACCGAGCGCTTTCACAAGCAGCTTGGATTGAGCACGAGCGAGGCAAAGCTGCGGGCTCGCATCGAGGTCGCCACCGTGCGCGGCCTGTTGCTGGATCTCGTCACCACGGGCGATCGCAAGGGCACCACGGCCGCGCTGAAATACTTCGCGCGCATGCTGAATGCGCCTGGGGCCCCGGGCGCGAAATCCGCACCAGAAGCCTGATGCGTACGCGGCGCCGGCGTCGGCGCCGCGGTCCCGAAAAAATTTTTTCCTCTTCATGTACCACATGGTACAGTAAACCGGATGCACCTCGATGCGAGGGTGCCGATCAAGGGATGCGAGAGGAGATCGAAGTGAACAGACGCACACTGATACTAAGCGCCGCGCTCGCCGCGGCGGGCATGGCATGGGGCGCAGCCGGCTGGGCGCAGGACTGGCCGCAGCGCCCGGTCAGGCTGGTCGTGCCGCAGGCCGGCGGCACGGGCAACGACGTGCTCGCGCGCGCGCTGGCCGAAACGCTGGGCAAGCGCTGGGGACGCAGCGTCGTTGTGGAAAACAAGCCTGGCGCCAACGGCGTGCTGGCCATCAACTATGTGCTGCAGCAGCCGGCCGATGGCTACACCCTGTTCTTCGCGGGCGTGTCCAACCTGGCCTTCAATCCTTTCCTGTACCCCGCGTTGCCCTATGTGCCGCAACGCGACCTGACCGGCGTGGCGATGCTGGCCAACTCGCCGTTCGTGCTAGTGGTCGCGCCGGCGATGCATGCCACCAGCTTTGCCGAATTCGTGCGGCTTGCCAAGGCGCGGCCGGGCGGCATCAGCTACGCCTCCGGCGGCATCGGCAACTCCACGCACCTGGCCATGGAGCTGGTGGCCGAGCGCGCAGGTGTCAAGCTGCAGCATGTGCCGTTCAACGGCGCCGGCGGCTCGACCAGCCTGATGTCGGGCGAGACCCCGGCCATGATGAATGTGGTGGCGGGTGTGCAGCCCTATATCGCCGGCAAGAAGCTGGTGGCGCTGGCCGTGACCGGCGAGCGGCGCCTGGCCGCGCTGCCCGATGTGCCGACTTTCAAGGAGCTTGGCTACGACGTGGCGGTGCCGGGCTGGTACGCCATCGTCGCAAAGACCGGCACGCCGGCGGCGCTGGTGCGGAAGATCAACGCCGACATCAACGCGGCCATGGACGAGCCGGCATTCAAGGACAAGCTGGCCAACCAGTTCCTCGACCCGATCAAGGGCCCGCCGGCCGAAGTGGAGCGCCATATGCAGCGCGACGCGCAGGCCTGGGGCCCCATGATCCGCAAGCTCGGCATCGCCCTCTGATCCCGGCCGGGTGCGCCCGCGCCCGCCCGCACCCATTACCAAGCAAGGAACCAAGGAGACTAGACATGCCCCACATCACGACCGCCGTGCGCGACTATCGCCTGGCAATGATGCACGCGCTGATGGACCGCATCCGCGTTGACGCGCTGGTGTTCAGCACGCCGGACTTCTTCCAGTTCGCCACCAATTTCCAGCTGGATGTCTGGCCGTGGGAGCGCCCCGTTTTTGTGTTCGTGCCGCGCAACGGCGAACCCTTCGCCGTGATGAACGAGCTGTCGACCAACCACATGCGCCTGTGCACGGAAAAGGAAAAGGTCTGGCTGCGCGATGTGACGTACTACGCCGAGCATCCGCGCGTGTCGCAGCGGCTGGCGCTGGCGCCGCAGTTGCCCGAGGTGGTGGCGTCGCTGCTGGCGTCGCACGGGCTGGGCGGCTCGCGCATTGCCGTGGACGCGGCCCACCCGATTCTCGCGGCGACGCAGCGCTACCTGCCGGAGCTCGCGCTGCGCCCGGCCATGGCGGAGATGCGCGCCATGCGCTGGGTCAAGCATGCGGAAGAACTGCGGGTGATGCGCGAGCTTGGGAGCCTGACCGACTGGGTACAGGAGCGCTACCGCGAGAACATTCGGCCGGGGCGGCTGGTGCAGGAGCTGGACCATGCCATGTCGGCGCTGATGGTGGCGGAGGCTGCGCGCCGCTTTCCCGGCGAGGATTTCGATATCCTCAAATGCTGGACCCTGACGGGACCGGCCTCGGCCTCGCCGCATGGCGACGGCGCCGCGTGCGGCGCGCGCATCGCGGCCGGCGATACCATCGTCAACCTGATCCTGCCGCGCCTGAATGGCTACTACGTGGAGAACGAGCGCACGTGGTTCTGCGGCAAACCGGACGAGCGCCAGGCACGCTGCTACCAGGTTGCCGCCGAGGCCACCGACGCGGCGGTGGCAGCGGCGGTGACCGGCCGGCGTGTCTGCGACATGGACGCCGCCGCGCAGGCCGTGATCGAGCGCGCGGGGCTGGGCGAGTACATCTTCCACCGCACCGGCCACGCGGTCGGGCTGATGCTGCACGAGTATCCGGAAGACATGGCCTTCAACACGCGCGCGCTGCTGGACGGCGAGGTCTACTCGGCCGAGCCGGGCATCTATGTCTATGGGCTGGGCGGCTTCCGGCTCGACGATACGGTCGTGGTGGGCGAGCGCCCGGAGGTCATCGTGAAGACGCCAAAGACACTGGAGTACGCAACCGTGGCGTGACGCCAGCGGCAAGCGGGGAGAGCGCGGGGATAGTGGGGGGATAGTGG
>NZ_JBXASU010000089.1:0-28561 GCF_058809705.1 Cupriavidus sp. MPR-AND1C
GCGTATGCATTTATGCAAATATAGAAAAATGCACCCATATTAATCACATTTAGCAGTCCGCTATAAGAAAATGCGTCAATTACGTCCACAGACGATCCACTCGAAAAACCGGCCACCAATGCGTTTGCAACAATCAGAAATAAGAAAAACAAAAAATACTTCGCGAGCGGCGTATATGGGCGCCTATCGCGGCTTAATATTGAACGAAATGCGAATGCGATCGCCAGGCCCCAAAGACAGTAATTTAGGATCGAAAAATATAACTGACCGGTACCTCTGCCGTAAATCGTGCCCTCGGCATCAATCTCTCCATATGTGGATCCGGAAAAAGCCACCAAGACACCAAGCATTAGATACACAGATATTTTGGGGCGGCAAACGGAAAAAACTACCCATCCGATCCAGGTCAAGACGGCCAATAAAAAAAATAAACTATTCACCACTGGCCCCTAATCTCGGCAAAATACCTTACCAATTTTATCTCGCAATACATGAAAAATCCCCCCCCCGCGGCTGAGACCTTACCTGGCAAACACCCCAAAAAAAATCAGCAACATCTATCTACTGAACGTAGCAACGTAGTTTTTATTTGAACCATGCCATCACGCTACCGGAATGTTCTTTATTTTTTTATTGATCTATTACAGCCGACCATCCACATCTCCTTTATCAAACATGCCTTTGATATCGTAGATTATGGCGCGGCCATTCGCCAGGCTGCGCAGGCCTTCAATGCCAAGCTTCCTGAATTCATCGTGACCAACGGCCACTACCAATGCGTCGTACTTACTAGGAGCTGGAAGGTCTGGAAGCACAGACACGCCATACTCATCTTCAACCTCCGCGCTGTTGACGTGAGGATCGTAGATGTCCACCTGTGACCCGTAAGTCTGCAACTCGCGTACCAAATCAATCACACGGGTATTGCGAATATCCGGACAGTCTTCCTTGAAGGTGAAGCCCATGACCAGCACCTTGGCACTAGCGACGGCGTGACCTTTCTTGATTAGCAGTTTCACCACCTCTGCCGCCACATGGTGGCCCATCGCATCGTTGATTCGCCGGCATGCCAACAGAATGTCTGGATAATAGCCAACGGATTGCGCCTTTTGGATCAGATAGTACGGGTCCACTCCGATGCAGTGGCCGCCGACCAATCCGGGCTTAAAGGGCAGAAAATTCCATTTGGTGCCAGCTGCTTCCAGAACTTCATGCGTGTCGATACCCAGTCGCTGGAAGATAAGTGCAAACTCATTGACGACTGCGATGCTGACATCCCGCTGGGTGTTCTCAATAACTTTGGACGCTTCAGCCACCTTCAGACTGCTAGCCTTGTGGGTTCCCGCCGTAATGATGCGACGATACAGGGCATCGACAAACTCTGCCGCCTCAGGCGTCGAGCCTGACGTAACTTTCAGAATGGTCGACAGTCTCCGCTGTTTATCACCCGGGTTGATGCGCTCAGGGCTATAGCCCACGGTGAAGTCCACGTTGAATTTAAGACCTGACGCCCGCTCTAGCTCAGGAATGCAGATTTCTTCGGTGGCGCCTGGGTATACGGTAGATTCATAAATTACCACATCGCCTCGTTTCAGAACTCGGCCCACAGTGCGACTGGCGCTTATCAGCGGATTGAAATCAGGCCGCTTGTTGTTGTCCACCGGCGTAGGCACGGTGACGACGTAAACATTGCAAGCTGCCAAAGCCGCGGGGTCGGTCGAGTACTTCAGTCGCGTGGCGAGCGCTAACTCTTCAGGTGTAGTTTCCAGCGTGTGATCTTGGCCGGCGCATAGATCCTTAACGCGTTGGGTATCGATGTCAAAGCCGAGAGTATCGAACTGCTTGGAGAACTCTACAGCCAAAGGCAAACCCACGTACCCCAATCCGATGATGGCAATGTGAATGGGATCGTCGTTCATGTAAAGTCGCATCGTTGCATCCTTATTCCACACTCACGGAAACCGTGTACCCGTGCGCCTTAAGCAGCGCGTGTTGTTTAGCCTGTGCCAGATCATGGACCACCATCTCCCTGCACATTTCCTGCGCGGTGATTTCAGGGGTCCAATGTAGTTTTATCTTGGCCTTTGTGGGATCACCCAGCAGGGTTTCTACTTCCGCGGGACGGAAGTAGCGGGGATCGATCTTGACGATGGGTTTTCCGTTCCAGTAGCCGACTTCATCAACGCCGTGCCCTTCCCAGCGCAACTGCATGTCCAGTTCGGCTGCGGTCCACTCGATGAACTGACGCACGCTGTATTGCACGCCGGTGGCGATAACGAAGTCTTCAGGTTTTTCTTGCTGCAGCATCAACCACTGCATGCGCACGTAGTCCTTGGCATGGCCCCAATCGCGCAGAGCATCGATGTTGCCCATGTAGAGACACTCTTCCAAACCCTGGTGGATATTGGCCAGTCCACGTGTAATTTTTCGCGTGACGAAAGTTTCACCCCGGCGCGGGCTTTCATGGTTGAAGAGGATGCCATTGCACGCGTACATGCCATAGGCCTCACGATAATTCACTGTGATCCAGTACGCGTAGAGCTTCGCCACGGCGTAAGGGCTGCGCGGATAAAACGGGGTCGTTTCCTTTTGCGGGCTTTCCTGCACTAGGCCGTACAATTCACTGGTACTGGCTTGGTAGAAGCGGGTTTTCCTTTCCATGCCGAGAATGCGAATAGCTTCTAGGATGCGCAGGGTGCCCATGCCATCTACATCGGCGGTGTATTCCGGGCTGTCGAAACTAACCGCCACGTGGCTTTGCGCGCCAAGGTTGTAGATCTCATCCGGCTGCGTTTGTTGAATGATGCGCACGAGATTACTGGTGTCGCTCAGGTCGCCGTAGTGCAGCTTGAATCGGGAGTCCTCTATGTGGGGATCCTGATAGATGTGGTCAACCCGATCTGTGTTGAAGCTGGACGCACGGCGCTTGATGCCGTGCACGGTGTAGCCTTTTTCCAGCAGGAATTCAGCGAGGTAAGAACCATCCTGGCCGGTGATGCCGGTGATCAGGGCAACTTTTTTTGACGTCATGACGATTTGCTTTCTTGGAAATCAACAGTGGCTTATTGGCGGAACGGTGCAGCCGCGTAGGCCAGCCTCACTCCGTCTCGCAGAGCGGTGCGGGCCGTCCAGCCCAGCGATGTCAAGCGGCCAACATCCAACAGCTTGCGAGGTGTGCCGTCAGGTTTGCTTGCGTCATAGACAATGCTGCCTTGGAATCCCACGACCTCCATCACGGTTTCGGCCAACTCGCTGATGGTCACATCCTGACCTGTGCCGATGTTGACCAATGGGCCGTCGTAGCCTTCGTTCATCAGGTGCACACACGCGTCGGCGAGGTCGTCCACATAGAGAAATTCGCGGCGGGGGCTGCCCGTACCCCAGACGACGTACTCACTGTCGCCGCGCAGTCGTGCTTCATGTGCCTTGCGGATCAAAGCGGGGAGCACATGGCTGTTGGCTAGGTCATAGTTATCGTTGGCGCCGTACAGATTTGTAGGCATAACACTCACGTACTGGCGACCATGCTGCCGGTTGTAACTTTCACAGAGCTTGATGCCGGCGATCTTCGCGATCGCGTAGGGCTCGTTTGTCTGCTCCAGCGGTCCCGTCAGCAGATATTCTTCCTTGATTGGCTGCGGACAGTCTCGCGGATAGATGCAACTCGACCCTAGGAACATGAGGCGCTGCACACCGGCAAGATGGGCACCGTGGATCAGGTTGGCCTCGATCAGCAGGTTCTGATAGAGGAAATCGGCGCGGTAGATATTGTTGGCCTGGATGCCGCCAACCTTGGCTGCGGCCATGAAGATGTAGTCAGGTTTCTCAGTGGCCATGAAGGCGTGGACGGCCTGCTGGTCCAGCAGATCCAACTCAACGTGTGAGCGGGTCAGCACCCGGGTGTAGCCGTCGGCATGTAGGCGGCGCACGATAGCGCTGCCTACCATGCCGCGATGACCGGTGACGAAGATTTTTGCAGTTTTTTTCATGTTGACCGAGAGAGGGTTACTTGCTGGCGGCCATAGGTGTCATCAAACCGAACGATGTCGTCCTCGCCTAGGTAGGAACCCGATTGCACTTCGATAATCTCTAGCGGAATAGCACCGGGGTTAGCCAGCCGGTGCAATTCGCCAAGCGGGATGTAGGTGGACTGGTTTTCAGTGAGCAGGACGACTTTCTCACCACAAGTGACTTCGGCGGTGCCTTTCACAACGATCCAGTGCTCGGCGCGGTGGTAATGCATCTGCAGAGAGAGCTTGGCGCCAGGCTTTACCGTGATGCGTTTTACTTGGTAACGCTGGCCGCCATCTACCGAGTCATAGCTGCCCCATGGCCGGTAAACCTTGCGGTGATCTGCGGCTTCACTACGCCCCTGCTTGCGAACCATGTCCACGACCGCTTTGACGTCTTGGCACTGGTCCTTGTGTACTACCAGCACGGCGTCCGGAGTCTCGATCACCATCACGTTGTCGATTCCCGCAACGGCGACCAGCCGGCTTGAGGCATGCACCAGGCAATCCTTTGCGTTATGCATTAGGACATCACCAGTGGTAACGTTGCCGTCAGCTTGTTTCGTGCCCAGTTTCCACACGGCATCCCATGAACCAACATCGCTCCACTCGGCCGCAAAGGGCACCATGCGAGCTCTGCTGGTGTGCTCCATCACCGCATAGTCGATGGAGTTGCTCGGACATTGCTTGAAGGCTTCCTCGCACAGACGAAAGAAGTCCAGGTCGGTCTTCCCTCGCGCTACAGAATCGCGTACAGCGCGTAGTATTTCAGGCGAGAAGGCTTCCAGTTCCGCCAGGAACGCCGACGCTCGAAATAGGAAAATCCCGCTATTCCAGAAGTAGCCGCCATCAGTTAGGAACTGGGTGGCACGCGCCAATGAGGGCTTTTCTTCGAAGCGCGCAACTTCGTAGCTGTTGTCGATGCACAGCGCACCGGCTTTGATATAGCCGTACCCTGTTGCTGGCTCGGTGGGCAAAATGCCGAAGGTCACAATGGCCCCGTCCTGTGCCGCCGGCACGCCTTGCGTCACGATATTGCTGAAGGCGGCGGCGTCACGAATCAGATGGTCCGATGGCAGTAGCAACAGCAGCGGATCCTGACCTGACGCCAAAGCGTGCAGAGCTGCCGCTGCTGCGGCAGGTGCCGTGTTGCGCGAATGCGATTCCAGAATGAACGCTGCGTCGTCACTCCCTATCTCGCGGGCCTGCTCGGCTACCATGAAGCGATGCGCATGGTTCGTGATCAGCACAGGCGCGGCAATACCTTGTACCTCCCGTACGCGCAGCAAGGTGTCTTGCAGCAGTGAACGATTACCCAGGAGGTTGAGGAACTGCTTCGGGTAACTTTCACGCGACAGTGGCCAAAGGCGCGCCCCGGATCCTCCACACAGAACGACGGGAATGATGACGGGTGGTGCTTCCATCCGAATTCTCCTTCTGCCAAATCAAAATTCGAGCAATGCCTACCCGCATCCGACTGACGTAGGTAGGCTCGCCGCCGGATGGCGGCAGCATGTCCCCTGCAAATGGAGAAGCCGGTCCGGAACCGGAACGGCGTCCGAGACGTCGAACGTCACAGCTAAAGTGGCTGACGGGAGGACCGGCGACCAAGGCCGGTCGGCGCAGGTCTAGCCCCGCCTCTCACTTGAGCTCTTCTGCCCCGTCCGCTGCCTACTCGCACTTGACCGGTCAGATGCCGGCCTAATCGTCGGAGATGAAACGTCCGACGCTGACCCTTCGGTAGGCGGTAGCTGGAGCTTGCTTACTTGGTCCCCGACGCTTTCTGCGCGATATCGTCTGGTGCGTAGCCGTAGTACGCATAGCGGTAGCGTCCATATTTCGACCCATATCCATAGCGATAGGCATTCGGGTCCAAGCCATTGAAGACCACACCGTTGACGTCCGCGTTGGCCTGGCGTAGTTGCTTCGCCGACTCCGTTACCTCGCCAATGGTTGTCTTCTCAAAACGGGTAACCAGGAAGACTGTGCCGCAGCGTGCAGCCAAAATCGCCGTATCAGAGACCGCGAGCACTGGGGGCGTGTCGATCAGGACCAGATCGTACTTTTCCCCCACTTCCTGCAGGAGCTTTATCATTCGTTCGTTCAGCAACAACTCTGCAGGGTTGGGCGGGAGGCTGCCAGTGCTGAGGAAATCTAGGTTCTCGAAGACGTTCTTGTGTACGGCTTGATCGAAGCTCGCCTTACCGATCAGGACATCGGACAGGCCGTTTGCCCGATCCTTGCCAAAGTATTGGTTCAGGTGACCCTTTCTCATGTCGGCGTCGACCAGCAGCACGCGCTTTCCGCCGGTTGCCATCACCACCGAGAGATTGGCGGAGATAAAGGACTTCCCAACGCCTGGGGTTGGTCCAGTCAGCAATACGCGGTTGTTGTCAGCATCGAGCATCGCAAACTGTAAGCCTGTGCGGAGACTGCGAAGGCTCTCGATAGAGGGTTCATTAGGGCTGCGATCCGCCAGCAAAAATTTTCCACGCTTACGTTGGCGGATCTCCTCTGTAAGCCCAACCTGGATCGCGGATAGTGGAACAGTGGCATATACATTCAAGCCGGTATGCTGTTCGATATCCTGGGAATCGGTTATACCGCCATACAGCGCATTTCGTATGAACGCGGCCATCACACCAACCATCAGTCCGAGAATGGCTGCTAGTGCAATAGCCACGCTTTTCTTTGGCTTAATCGGCTGCTCGGGAATGGGGGCGTTGTCGAGAAGGCGAACGTTACCGACCTTCCCTGCCTTCACCAGTTTAAGCTGCTGCATGTTGTTGAGCAGCCCCACGTAGAGGTCGTTGTTCACCTGGACATCGCGCATGAGACGCAGAGTGTCCTGTTCGAGGTTAGGGAAGGTCTTTAAGCGAGCTGCCATTCCCCCTACTTTTGCATTTAGCGTCGTGATTTGCTGGTCAAGCGCTTGAATGCTCGGGTGCGTCGCTGTAAATCGAGTGAGCAATTCAGTGCGCTTCTGCTTCAGCTCGAGCAGGCCCGTTTCCGCGGTTACACTCTCCTGCAGAAATGCCTTACCTTCCTCGCTCAGGTTAAAGGTATTTCGCTTGTTACGCATCTCGTTGTATTTGACTTCCGCACGCTCGAGTTCTGTCTTCAGTTGCGGCAGCAGATCGCCAAGGAAAACCAGGGATTTCTCTGCTTCGGCGGCCTTACGCTTAATGTTTTGAGCGACATATTCTTCGCCGATTTCGTTCAGGATGCTCGCGGTAAGAACCGGATTGGTGCCGTCAAGGGAGGCGCCGATGATGCCGCTCTGCTTACCCTTCTCGGCAATCTTGAGTTGGTCTTGCAATCGCTCAAGCGTCTGCAGCCGTGAAGCTCGCACCAAGTTAAAGATAACACCGGGCTTGGCCTTCAGATCAGTGACCAGTAACGAAATTCTCCCCACGTTTTGGTCCGCCCGCAAGAGTTCGCCTACACGCCCTTCTAGTGGCTTGTCGAGGCTACCTTGCTCAAGACGATATCGGCCGTCACCCAGGGCCACCAGATCGAACTTCTCTCCCTCCAGGGAATCTGGCACGTCGAACAGATCGACGTTGATTGATTCCTTCGCCCAGGCGTAGCCACCCAAGCCTAGCAAGCCTGGCTCAGAAAGCCCCTTCGCACGACTGGCGATCCATGCACCGACAAAGGGAAGGTACTTCGGTCGAGCTGAGATGTACAGGTGCAAATTATCAACGGCTTTCCCTACCACCATGCGCGACCGGATGATCTCGATTTCAGCAGTCGCCTCTGCCTTGACATCAAACAGGCTGGAGACATCGCCCAACAAACTCTTCGCGCTATTGGGATTGTCTTCGACCTGCACGAGGATATCGGCCTGGTAAACGGGACGAGCCAGGAACGCATAGGCGACACCAAGCGCGAGCACCACGCCTGCAATGGACGCAATCAGCCAGCGGCTGGCCAAGAGCACGTCCAGGTAGTGAACAAGATCGATCTCGTCTTCCGGAGGTCCGGTAACGGCGACTACAGGGGGGGTCTGGTTCATTGGCTCTACTGCGAATACTGTTAACGAAGCGCCTGGATGCGCGGCACCCAGGCTTCTACGCCGCGCTGAATCAGCTCCAGCGCGTTTTCAAAGGCGGGGAGTCCTTCGCGATACGGATCCGGCACGTCAAACTTGGCGAGTTCGCCGAGCCGGAACACCCGGCCCGTTGTTGCCGGATGTAAGCTTTGGATCTCCTGCCGCTGCGAGTTGTCCATCACTAGGATCAGATCAGCCTGCGTGGCGATGGCTCGGCTGAGCTGCCGCGCGCGATGGCTACTGATGTCCAGGCCAAGACCACTCATCAACGCAACCGCATGCGGATCGGGAGGCTGACCTACCAGCGCGCCCAGGCCCGCCGAGACCACGTTCGCCTCGGGCAATGCTTGCTTGAACAGCCCTTCCGCCATCGGGCTGCGGCAGATATTGCCGATGCACACCACGAGTACGGTCTTGATCATTTCAGGGTGTTGGCCGTGGAGTTGAGAAGAGTGCCGCTCGGAAGCAACTGATTGATCACACGGCTCCAGCGAACTACACCGGCTGCGTCGACATACACGACGTCTTTCGGCTTCAACTCGAACGATTCCGCCAGCGCCAAAGACACCGGCGACTTTCCGTCCAGGTGGAAAATCTGGGCATCGCCGTCATCGCTTTTGCGAATGACATAAAGCTCCTTGGCGTCGGCTGAGGTCGGATTCACACCGCCGGCTTCACCGATGGCTTCATTCAGTGTCAGGCGGCCATTGCGCGGGAGAACGACGGCGGGGCGCACGACTTCACCAGTGACAAACACCTTGCTGTCTTCGCGTTGTTCTACGCGCACGATGTCGCCGTTTCGCAGCATCACGCGGGTTGGATCAATGCCTTGTTGCAACAACGCTGGCAGATTGACGAAGTAGTTCTTTCCGACACGCGAAATCCGGATGCGGCTATTGTCGCCGGTCAACACATTGACCCCACCAGCACGGTTTATCGCCTCAACCAGCGTCATCGGCACATCGTCAATATTCTGCGGGCCGGGGGTCTTCACTTCGCCATCCAGGTAGACGCGCTTGCTGCGGAAGGCGAGCACGCGCACGGTAACCTGGGGCATGTTGACGACGCTCTTGAGCTTGGTGCTCAGTTCGCCGCGAATCTGGTCCGGTGTTTTGCCGAGAACAGTGAGCACGCCTGCATACGGAAACTGGATGGTGCCGGCGGGACTGACTACATATCCAGGTACATTGGCAGCACCACTGTAATTGGGGATCTCGTACGCGGAGCCGATCGAGTAGGTCTGCGTAGGAAACACCAGCTCAGGGTGATCCCACACCACGATGGAAAGAATGTCGCCAACGCCAACCGTATAGGCCTCAGGCTCACCAAACAATTCGCTCACCGATGCATTGGCGGGAGTGGCAGCAGCCTTCATAGCCCGCACCAACGCCGGCGTAATCTGCGTGACCTTGGGCACAGACTCGGGATCTTCCGGATCGAGCGGGCGCTGCGGGTCAAACCGCATCCCCGGCGCAAGTGCGCAGGATGCGAGAAGTGGAACCGTCCCCAGCAACAGCAACGCTCTACGGAAAGACAGAAGGCTTGAAAGCTTGAACACGTCTGAATAATTCCCTTGATACCCGAAAGGTCCGCACTCCTGGCCGTCTCCTGGCTTGGGATTGCTGCGACAAATCCGCTTGTCCAACATGGCACGCGGGCGGTGCCTTTCCGCTGCGATGACCTGCGGGCGGAGATGAACGTTGCGGCGGTGGCTTCTTGGTGCCTGCACGCTTTGCTCTTGCAGTGCATCACTGCGCGAAGACCGGCGAAGTGTATGGCTCTTGGGGGTAGATCTTCAAGGCAATGCGGCCGTTTTTGCCGTGTTTTCTATCCCTACTGAAGAGTGGACCCGACAAAGGGAGGGATGCCCCTAAAAGGGGTAATGCAGAAGAATTTAGTTTGTGTTCATGATGGAGATCCTTGCGTTTGCTGGCGCGTTGTCACCCGATTGGGCTATGCGTTTTTTGCGGTTTTATCGGGGTTTTTTGCGGTTTTCCGATTTTGCGTGTCGGGGTGGCGTGGGCTGCGGCGTGCGCATTTTGTCGTTGGATTGCAGCGGTCGCGCAACAGCCGCTGGTGACCTTGCCGGGCTTTCATTTCCCCACCAAGGTGGGGATCGGAAAACTGCGGGGGGACTTCCACAACAATGCGGATTCGTGCTTGCGCGGAGATGGATAGAAGACTGTTCAGCCAGATCTAAAACATCATGTTGTGATGCATTATTGCTGCGCTCTTTTGCGCATTGCCGATTGCTATGGCGGAGAAAAGGTCTCTCAGACTTTTGTGTGGGTATTGCATGCCGCTGCGCGTTGCCGGAGGCAAAGCGCTGGGTTTCTCTCCTCTCCCACCGCGCGGGAGAGGGGAGCTACGGCAGCGCTGGGGTTCGCCCAGCGCTGCATCGACCCACACAAAAATCAGATGAACCTGGAAATCAGATGAACCTAAAAAAAAGGGTGTAGGCGCGGGGAGTGCCTACACCCTATCGGGAATTAGCAAGGGGTCACGCTTGCTGATGCTGATTATTGGTGCACACGGCTATTGCGGTTACCCCGCTAAGGTAGGTGCCACGCTTAGGTGGGGATAAGAATGTGCTGTCGCCATCGATATGGCGTTGCCCGTGGTGGTCAGCCCCGACATTCTTACCCTGCGCCTGGGTGGGTCCTACCAAGGCAGGGTACCGACACTGCGTTTGCCTGATGAGAATGATGCGCTGTTGCGCTGGTTGTTACCTTGAAGGGCTGAAGCAGATGCTGGATTCAATCGATGGAAAGCTGGAGGCCGATGCGGCGGCATTTGCGTCGGGCGAGGCGTGGATCGAGGCGCATCTGACGCCGTCGGGCTGGGTGTATGGCAGCTACAAGGAGGAGAATGCGCACCCGGTGTTGATTCCGCCGCCCGGCGAGTCTGTGCTGACGGTGCGGCGGCACTATATAGTGAGCGGCGCGGCGACGCCCCGGCGGCTTAGCGAGATCCGGACGACGCGCGCGGATTCCGCCCGGGAGATCATTCGCTTGCTGGAGGCCTACGGCGAGCCGCATTTCAATATCAGGACGCGCCAGGTGCCGAGAGTCCCCGGCGTAACGTTCTGACTGGCGTTGCCTTGTTGCTTTGTTGCCTTGCCTCCCCGCGTGATCACGGCGCCTGCCGGCGCGGGTCATTGCCGACCTGGAGCCCCACCCCGCTCCCGAGCCCGACCTTAAGCGCCAGAACCTAGCCCGAAAGGATGACGGGCTAGGGCAAACGGGGCATTGACGGGCTGTGCCTGGGGGCTACCATCGGGTTAATCTGGCGCGATCTCCTTGGTTACGGCCTCTTGCGCCGGACGCGGCGCGCGAAGCGCCTCTGACTGCATACGTATACACTGCCGGTTCTCCGCAGGTGACAGGGTCCCGTGAGCGCCGGGCCAGGGGTGCGATTTTGCGGCGTGGCTTATAGCCTGCGCGGCCATAACAACGAGACAAGGCAGTAAGACGATGAAAGTTTCGACCACCAACGTTCTCAACGTCCTGGAGCAGGGCGAAATCACTGCTGTCCGGGATCTTGCGCGCTACATCTCGCATCCTCGCGCCTTTGTTCTGCTTCGCACTGCCTTTATCGCGATGGCCGCGGTGGCCGTGCTGTGCTTCGCAGCGAGTAGCTTCCATCTCGACGGCTTCGAGAACGTGGGGATTGGCGCGGCGGTGGTGGCCGCGCTGCTGCTGCTTGGGGAGCGCCGCTGGTTCGGTAACCGCGACGAGGTGGTGGTGCCGGCTGAGCTGCTTGCGGTGCTGCGCGGGCAGCTTCGCCAGGAGATGTTTGGCAAGCTGGAGGAGGTGGCGAGCCGCCTGACCCATGATGGCCCGGGGGATGGGGTGATCCGGGTTCGCACCTTGTGGCAGTTCCTGTCGGAATCCGTGGCCAGCGATACGCTCAAGCGCCGGGATGCTCGCCGGCCGACCAAGGAATCGCAAGCGGGCTGAGTTCCAGCACGCACAGACGGGGCGGCCGGGCCGCCCCTTATCAATGGAAGCGGGTGACGACCGACCCACCGCTATGCGTCGCCGCGCCCTTCCTCCCCATGCTCCGCCGCGAGTTCGCTCAGCACCAGTATTTCTTGCGCCAGTCCGGTCGCCAGTGAGAGCAGAGGGCCCTGGATGTCTGCGACCAGATCTCCGAATGTTCCGGCGGCGGCGCTGTCGCGGGTCATGAAGAGTAGCGCGTAGAGTTGTGCCGCTTTTTCGCCAGCGAGGCTCAGCGGGCTTTCGCATGGGGTATGGGCGGTCACGAACATGTCCGCGCCGGCATGTTCGGCAGTGACGCCGTAGCGGCTGTGCCTAAACATGGGCAGCCTCCGTCGCGGTGGCGTTCCGGTGTGCGTGGACGAGTGGATTAAGGCGGGTCAGGCGTTGCCCGGAATGGGCGAGTGAAGACAGGGGCATGAGAGTGCCTCCTACGTTAGCGAATCGAACTCCGCTCCCCGCTGCTATTCGGGGTGGGCGGGCGCAAGGCCGGGTAGCAGACCGGAACGTAAGTACCGGCGAGCCCGAAGGCTCCCCAGCCCAGGCCCGCCCGTAGGGGCGTGCGAGGGCACCGGACGTGAAAATCCCGCCTTGCGGCGGCCGTCCGCTTACGTTTTCGGGCTGCTATTCCCGGTCGCTGTTTTGCAGCGACCGGCAGAGTATACCTCCATATGTTCCTCCTGAAGCGCCGCAATAGCGTGCGGACCACGGCGGTGGTGACCCTCCGGGTGGTGCGCGCCGACGCCTGGATCACCGCGCCGGCCATGGTCTTGCTGCCGTGGTGAGCATGCCGGCGGGCAACCTTAGCCGATCAGTCTTTGGTAGGATTGCCAATCGCCACGGATTGGGAGGCGCACTGACGATGCCCCAGATCGACCTGAGAACGACAGTCCTCCTGTCAGCGGTGATGTCGGCCCTGATGTCGGTCGTGCTGTTGTCGGCGTATTACAGTTTTCCGCGCTCGATCAAGGGGATTGGGCGTTGGGTCAGCGGCTCGCTGCTGCTGATCGTTACGCCGGTGCTGTTCTGGTTGCGCGATATCGCCCCGGACTGGCTCTCCATCGTGGTGGCCAACTGTCTGGTGATGGCCGCCATGGCCCTGTGGATGCTCGCCGTGCAGGCGTTCTACGGACGGCCACAAACATGGCGGTGCGCTGCCGCGCTGACGGTGCTGGGCACACTGCTGCTGGCCTGGTATGTGTTTGGGCAGCCGAACTATGTGGCCCGGGTGACCATCGCGACCTTTGTCGTGGGGATCTTCTACTGCGTGCAATGCGTGGTGATCGTGCGCTACGGCGAGCGCCATTTCAGTACCTACTTCTTTGGTGCCCTGATGATCGCCCAGACGCTGGTGGTGTTGCTGCGTTTTGGCACCAGCCTGTTTGCCGGGATGACCGGGCAATCCTTTTTTGCTCCCGGCGACGCGATCCAGATCATTTACCTGAGTTCCAACACCCTGATGGACCTGGCCTTGTCGGCTGCCTTCATGCTGGTGATCACGCGGCGCCTGCATGTGGAGCTCGACGTGCTCTCCAGGACCGACCCGCTGACGCTGCTGCTGAACCGGCGCGCCTTGTATGCGGCCGGGCAGGAGGCGCTGGAGGGCATGGCGGAGGACGGCGGCGAGATGGCGTTGCTGTTGATCGACCTTGACCACTTCAAGCGCATCAACGACAGCATGGGGCATGCCGAGGGCGATCGGGTGCTGACGGCGTTCTCGTCCATGCTCAGGCGCGAACTGCCGCCGGGCGCCTACCCGGGGCGCTTCGGGGGCGAGGAGTTCCTGGTGCTGCTGCCGCGTACCGGCATGACGGGCGCGCTGGCGCTGGCCGAGCGCCTGCGGGCAACGTCGTCGCGTTTTTTTGGCGAGCGCGTTGCGGATCTCACCATCAGTATCGGCGTGGCGTGCCTGGAAAAATCGGAAACGCGCCTGGACGACGCCATCGGCCGCGCCGATCTTGCCCTGTACCGGGCCAAGAGCGCGGGCAGGAACCGGGTCGAGGCGGTGATGCAGGCGGCCTGAGGGGCCTGAGGGGACTAAGGGGCAGCCATCAGGCGAGCAGCCGGCCCAGCGTGGCTACCCCGATGGTGAGTGCGCCAAGCGCCAGGTTCAGGCCAACGGCCTGCCGGATGCGGCCCAGCGCGGCGCCGGCGGCCTTCCAGTCCTGCGCATCGACGCCGCGCCGCAGCGCCGCGTAGGGGCTGAAATATACGTAGGCAAAGATCCCGATCATGATCAGGCCAAGGCCGAACATGATGTGCCAGTGGACCGGCGCGGCGGCAAACCCTAACGCGCCGAGCATGGACGCGCCGCTGATGGCGATCAGGGCGACGGCGCCCCAGACCCAGGCCAGGAACCGCGCGAATACGGCGCGCCACAAGCGCAGCCGCTGCGGCGGCTCCAGCAGGGTGGCCGCAGCCGGGCGCAGGCAGGCATAGGCGAAGAACATGCCGCCCACCCAGAGCGTGACGCCGGCGATGTGCAGGAAGCGCAGGACAGGATCGAGGGTCATGGTTTTTTGGTTTTTTCGGACGACGGGGATGGGGGAATGGGCAGGCCCCAGCCGGCGAACCGCGGTGGGGATTGTCGGGGGAACTGTTGCGGGGACTGTCGGGCGACTGTTGGGGGAATGCTGCATTCTAGCCCCCGAAAGCCACTTGTGCCGGCATAAGTCACGCATGAGACACACATGCCAGAGCAATGCCGTCGGCATAAGCGGTGCGCTCCCCCGCTTCTGCTAACCTACCAGCCAGGTGAGTCGCTCGCGACAAGGGATAGGCAACCGGGACGGAAAAGCCAGGGTCAGGCTGGTCCGCAAAACCAAGAAAAAAATACTCATGCGGCACTCCTTAAAGTATCAGGTCGCCTTAGCCACGGCGCTCGTGGTGACATTTGTCATCGTGGCGCGCGCGCTGTTCTCCCAGTACTACGCGTTCCAGAGCCTGACGGCGCTGCGCCAGTCCCAGCAGGAAACGCTGGTCAAGCTGGTTGCCGAACAACTCGACGAGAAATTCGAGACGCGGGCGATCGCCCTGCGCCGCCTGGCGCGCCAGCTGGCGCCCATGCTTGGGCAGCCGCCCGCCGATCTGCGGCGCTTCGCCTCCCAGGCGATGTCGATGCCGCAGTTCTTCAATGCCGTGTTCCTGGCCTTGCCTGACGGCGACATGGTGTTCAGTACCGCCGTACCCGTGGGGCAACGCATCCACCTGTCGGACCGCGACTACTTCCGTGCGGTCGTCGACGGTTCGGAGTTTGCGGTGTCGGACCTGCTGCGGGGCAGGATGAGCGATTCGCCCGGCGTGGTGCTGGCCGTACCCCTGCGCGGCGCGGACGGCAAGCTGCTGGCGGTGGTTGGCGGCGTGTTGAATTTCTCCGAGAGCAACTTCCTTAGCGTGCTGGCGCACAGCCGGGTTGGCCTGACCGGCGGTTATTGCCTGGTCTCTTCCGGCACAAACCCGCGCTACGCCATGCACCCCGATCCTTCGAAGGTGATGATGCCGGCCAAGGCGCATGGCGAGACCTGCGGCGTTGGCGCGCCGCCCACCGGGTGGGAGCTCCTCAACCCGACGCAGCCCGTGGTGGCGCGCTACCTGCTCGAGTCCAATGGCTGGGAGGTGGTTTCGGTGCTCCCCGCCGCGGAGGCTTACGCCCCGCTGCTCGCGGCCCGCAACAAGACGATCATCGTCGGGGGCATGTCGCTGTTGCTGGCTGCGCTGCTGATGTGGCTGGTGATACGGCGCCTGCTGGCGCCGCTGGAGTTGCTGCACCGCGTGGTCAGCGAGGTGCCCAAGAATCCTGCCGCCCTGGCTGCGCTGCCAACCGGGGGCAATAACGAAATCGGCGAACTGGCCGCCACCTTTGGCGCGGTCATGCACCAGCTCTCCGAACGGGAAGCGGCGCTGAGCGCCGCCAAGGATTGCGCCGCCGAGAGCGAGAAGCGCATCGAGGCCATTGCCAACCATGTGCCCGACTTTGTCTCGTTCATCGACATGAACGAGCGCTATGTCTTTGTCAACGAGGCCTACGTGCAGCGGTTCAACCTGCCGGTGCAGCAGATTGTCGGGCTGACGATGCGCGAGCTTTGGGGCACCTCCGTCTACGTGGCATCGAAGCCTTACCTGGAGCAGGCCTACCTGGGCGCGTCGGTCACCTTCAGCCTGGAAGGCAAGGATAATGCCGAGTGCATGCAGGTTACGTACCAGCCCGCCTGGAATGACGGCAAGGACACGGTCCAGGGCCTGTACATGTTCGCGCGCAACGTGACCAGCGAGCGCCAGAAGATGCGCAGCCTGGAAGCGCAGACGCTCACGGACCACCTCACCGGCCTGCTGAACCGCAAGGGGTTCGACCGGCGCATGGCCGACGCCATGGCCCGGGCTGGCGCGAACCACGCCAGCGCCGCCCTGCTGCTGGTGGACGTCGACGATTTCAAGACCATCAACGACACGTTTGGGCACGCCGTTGGCGACCAGCTGCTGGCTTCCTTCGCCGAGCGGCTTTCGGCGTGCGTGCGCACCGGCGACGCCGTGGCCCGGATTGGCGGCGACGAGTTCGGCATCGTGCTGGACGACGCACTCAACGTCGCAACGCTGGAGCGCATCGCCCAGGCCATCGTGCATGCGGCCAGGCGAGCGCATTTCATCGATGGCCATACCATCGTGGCGACAGCCAGCGTGGGCATGGCCATCCATTACCCGGACGACGGCCAGACTGCGAACGAGCTCTTCATGCGTGCCGACATGGCGCTCTACGAAGCCAAGCGCGGCGGCAAGGCGCGCTACACACCGCCGCCTGCATCGAGCAACCGCGCCTAGCATCCATGCGCGACAATGCAACAACGCAACATCACAACATCACAACATCACAACATCACAACAACGCAGCAGCACATTCACCCTGAGGATGACCCTGTGACCGACCCGATCCTGATCCGCCCCGCCGAGCCAAGCGATTTCGAAGCATGGAAAGTGCTATGGGATGGCTACAACGCCTTCTATGGACGCAAGGCGGAGACGGCGCTGCCGGCAGAGATCACCCGCATGACGTGGTCGCGCTTCTTCGATGCTTACGAGCCCATGCACGCGCTGGTGGCGGAGCGCTCCGGCGAGTTGCTGGGCCTGGTGCATTACCTGTTTCACCGCAGCACCATCCAGATCGGCCCGAGCTGCTACCTGCAGGATCTCTTTACGTCGGAGGCGGCGCGTGGCGCTGGCGTGGGCCGCGCGTTGATCGAGGCGGTCTACCAGCGCGCCGAAGCCGCCGGGGCGAAGCGGGTCTACTGGCAAACGCACGAGACCAACGCAACGGCGATGAAGCTCTATGACAAGGTTGCGGAGAACTCGGGGTTCGTGGTTTATCGCAAGCCGGTTTAGCCAGGTTAGCCGGTTTAGCCGGTTTAGCCAGTCGAATGGCTAATGGGATAAGGAAGGATCCGAACGCCACCGTGCGCGGGGAACCTGGTTGAACAGGCCCCGCGACCGGCTATTAGAGAAAACCCTCTAACCGCTTGACAATTTGTACCAACCTGTAACGAAAGACCCATTTTATGGGTCCTGTTATCCACAAATACTGTGGATAACAGGCACCTCGCTTCCCGCCAACCGGCTTGCAGCCGCCAATCCGGTCGGACTGCCTATTGTTTCAGCAACTTGAAGGTTTTGTGGCACATCCATGGCATGGATGCCAGCGGCCGTCGGTGTGGCCCCGCACGATTTCCCCTCGTTATCGATCACATGCGGCGCTCCGCGCGTGCCGCATGAAGGTTTGCACCCGCAGCTTGCTGCTTGCTGCTTGCTGCTTGCTGCTTGCTGCTTGCTGCTTGCTGGTACTTCGACCGCTACTGCAGGAAGTCGCCGTAGCGAGCGCGGATCTCTTCGAGATTGGCGAGCGTGCCGGATAGATGCCGGCGCAGGCTGGCCTGGGCGGCGTCGGGGTCGCCGCTGGCGATCGCATCGGCGATGGCAGTGTGATCCGCCACGACCGCGTTGGCCTTGCCGGCGATCGGCAAATGCAGGCGGCGCAGGCGGTCCAGGTGGCCACTCTGGCGGCGCACCAGCATCCAAAGGTCCGGCACGCGGGCGGCCTCGTATAGCTGGCGGTGAAAGGCCTGGTCGAACAGGGAGAACTCGGCGAAGTCCTGGGCGGCCAGCATGGCCTGCTGGCGCGCCACGATCAGGCGCAGCCGCTCCACCAGCGCGGGGTCCGGTGCCTCGGCCAGCGTGCGCACGATTTCCACTTCCACGGAGCGCCGCAGGAAATGCGCCTGCTGGGCCAGCGCGATGCTGATGGGGCTGACCACCGTGGCGTGCTGCGGGAAGATATCGACCAGCCCTTCCTCGGCGAGCCGCATCAGGGCATCGCGCACCGGTGTCTGGCTGATGCCGTACTGCGCGGCGAGATCCGTGCGCGACAGCACCGTGCCGGGGGGCAACGTCATGGCGATGATCATGTCCCGCATATGCTCGAACACCTGCGGCGCGGCATGCCGGGTGCGGTCGAACTGGAATTGAATCTGCGGGGCGGTCAAGGTGGCTTCCATCAGGCTGTCTGGTTTCACTGCACAGGCGTGTCTTATCACGCATAAGGACGCTGCATTGCGTCTCATGGCAGCAGTTTAATGGAAAGGTTTACGGTTTGACACACTAATATATTAGTGCTTTAATCATGCCGACGATATCAGATGTCGTACCTCTACTGCCAGGTTCTGGCGCCGGAGGTCCGGCCCAATGACAACATCCGTGGAAGAGACAACATGACGTCACGCAAGAAGACGCCCGAGACCCTGCGCAGCGCGCGCTGGTTCGCCCCCGATGACCTGCGCTCCTCCGGGCACCGCTCGCGCATCATGCAGATGGGCTACTCGCCCGACGAATGGCTGGACCGCCCGATCATCGCGATCATCAACACGTGGTCCGACATCAATCCCTGCCACTCCCACTTCAAGCAGCGCGTCGACGACGTCAAGCGCGGCATCCTGCAGGCCGGCGGCTTCCCCATCGAGCTCCCCGCCATCTCGCTGTCGGAAAGCGCGGTCAAGCCGACCACCATGCTGTACCGGAACATGCTGGCGATGGAAGCGGAGGAACTGATCCGCTCCCACCCCATCGACGGCGCGGTGCTGATGGGCGGCTGCGACAAGACCACGCCCGGCTTGCTGATGGGCGCGTCGAGCGCAGGCGTGCCGGCCATCTACGTGCCGGCCGGCCCGATGCTGCGCGGCAACTGGAAGGGCAATGTGCTGGGTTCCGGCTCCGACGCCTGGAAGTTCTGGGACGAGCGCCGCGCCGGCAATATCAGCAAGACCGAGTGGATCGGCATCGAGGGCGGCATCGCCCGCAGCCACGGCACCTGCATGACGATGGGCACGGCCAGCACCATGACCGCGATTGCCGAGGCCATCGGCATGACGCTGCCGGGCGCCTCGTCGATCCCCGCTGCCGATGCCAACCATATCCGCATGTGCTCCGAGGCCGGACGGCGCATCGTGGACATGGTGTGGGAGGACCTGACCCCGCAACGGATCCAGACGCGCGCCTCGTTTGAAAACGCCATCGCCGTGGCCATGGCGATGGGCTGCTCCACCAACGCCATCATCCACGTGATCGCCATGGCGCGCCGCGCCGGGCATGACATCGGGCTGGAGGATTTCGACAAGACCAGCCGCCACGTGCCGGTGATCGCCAATATCCGGCCCAGCGGCGACAAGTACCTGATGGAGGATTTCTTCTACGCTGGCGGCCTGCCCGCGCTGATGAACCGCATCGGCGACAAGCTGAACCTGGATGCGCTGACCGTCACCGGGCGCACGCTGGGCGAGAACATCGCGGGCGCCGAGGTCTACAACGACGACGTGATCCGCACCAAGGAGAACGCGCTGTACCAGGAGGGCGCGCTGGCCGTGCTCAAGGGCAATATCGCGCCCGACGGTTGCGTGATCAAGCCCAGCGCCTGCGAGAAACGGTTTTTCAAGCACACCGGCCCGGCGCTGGTGTTCGACGACTATCCGTCGATGAAGGAAGCGGTGGAGCGCGATGATCTCGACGTTACCGCCGACCACATCCTGATCCTGCGCAACGCCGGCCCGCAAGGCGGCCCGGGCATGCCGGAATGGGGCATGCTGCCCATCCCCAAGAAGCTGGTCCAGCAAGGCGTGCGGGACATGCTGCGCATGTCGGACGCGCGCATGAGCGGCACCAGCTACGGCGCCTGCATCCTGCACGTGTCGCCCGAATCGTATATCGGCGGCCCGTTCGCGCTGGTGCGCACCGGCGACATGATCTCGGTCGATATCGACCGCCGCAGCATCCACCTGGAAGTGTCCGACGAAGAGCTGGCGCGCCGCAAGGCGGCGTGGACGCCGCCGCCGCCGCGCTTCGGGCGCGGCTATGGCTGGATGTTCTCCAAGCATATCCGGCAAGCCAATGACGGCTGCGACTTCGACTTCCTGCAAACCGACTTCGGCGCGCCCACGGGCGAGCCCAGCATCTACTGATCACCGAATCCGCTCATCGACTCCGGACCCGCCATGACCGATACGACCCAAGCCAGCAAACTCAGCCAGCAAACCATCGACCAGTTCAAGAGCGTCAGCACCGCCACGTTGTGCACGGCGCTGTTCAAGCGCGGCCTGCGCAACCAGTTCATCCAGGACGTGCATCCGCTTAATCCCGAGCACGGCAACATGGTTGGCGAGGCCTTCACGCTGCGCTACATCCCGGCGCGCGAGGACCTGAACCCGATCTCGGTGTTCCTGGACCCGAACCATCCGCAACGCCAGGCGGTTGAGCAGTGCCCATCCGGCGCGGTGCTGGTGATCGACAGCCGCAAGGACGCGCGCGCGGCCTCCGCCGGCTCGATCCTGATCACGCGCCTGATGCAGCGCGGCGCGGCTGGCGTCGTCACGGATGGCGGCTTTCGCGATTCGCCGGAGATTGCGCGGCTGGCCATGCCGGCGTATCACCATCGCCCCTCCGCGCCGACCAACCTGACGCTGCACCAGGCCATCGAGATCAACGGCCCCATCGGCTGCGGCGACGTGGCGGTGTTCCCGGGCGACGTGGTGGTGGGCGATGCCGAAGGCGTGATCATCGTGCCGCGCCACCTGGCCGAGGAAATCGCGGCGGAAGCGGTGGAGATGACCGCGTTCGAAGACTTTGTCACGGAGGAGGTGATGAAGGGCCGCTCGATCATCGGCCTGTATCCGCCGACCCAGGAGCAAAGCCGGCTGGACTTTGCCGCCTGGCGCGAAGCCAAGGGCCGCTGAGCCGCGCCGCCTGCCGGACGGGGCAAGCCTTGGGCAAGCCTCGGGCAAGCCAAAAACAAGCCGCAAACAAACCACAAACAAGCACATGAGCCAGCCGGCTCCCGACGCAGGGGGCAAGGCGGCCACGGATGGAGACAAGATGCATCACAACAAGCGAGGCGCGCTGCGCCGTGTCGCCGCCATCGGCATGCTGGGCGCCGCCGGCGCCCTGTTCCTGTTCGGTACCGGCGCGCAGGCCGAGGACAAATGGCCGTCGCGCCCGATCACCTGGGTGGTGCCGTTCGCGGCGGGCGGCTCCACCGATATCGTCGCCCGCACCATCGGGCAGGAAGTCTCGAAGGCGTTGGGCCAGCCGGTGGTGGTCGAGAACCGGCCCGGTGCGGCCGGCGCGGTGGGCGCGGGCTACGTGGCACGCGCGAAGGCGGATGGCTACACGCTGTTTGGCGGCACCATCAGCACGCATGCCATCAACGCGAGCCTGTACAAGAATCTCTCGTACGACCCGGTCAGGGATTTCGAGCCGGTCTGCCTGATCGCCTACGTGCCCAATGTGCTGATGGTCGACGCCAAGCTGCCGATCAACAACGTGAAGGAGCTGATCGCCTATGCGAAGAGTCATCCGGGCCTGAGCTTCGCGTCGTCGGGCGCGGGCACTTCGACGCATCTGGCGGGCGAGCTGTTTGCCGACATGATCAAGGTGCCGATGACCCACGTGCCTTACAAGGGCAGCCCGCAGGCGATCCAGGACGTGGCCGCCGGCCTCGTTCCCTTTCTCTTCGACCAGCTGACCGCGGGCGACGCCATGATCAAGGCCGGCAAGCTGCGCGCGCTGGCCGTGACCTCGCCCAAGCGCTCCGCGCTGGCGCCCAACGTGCCGACCATGGCCGAGGCCGGCGTGCCGGGCTTCGAGATGGTGTCGTGGCAGGCGCTGTACGCGCCGCACGGCACGCCGAAGGATGTGGTGCAGCGCCTGAACGCCGAAGTGGTGCGCGCGCTGAAGCAGCCCGCCGTGCAACAACGGATGACCCAGCAACTGGGCATGGAAGTGGTGGGCAGCAGCCCTGCGGAGCTCGCGGCGTTCATGGGCAAGGAGATCCCGCGCTGGGCCGAGCTGGTGAAGAAGTCGGGGGCGACAGCCAACTAATGAATCGCGCAGGAGACAACATGCACTTTTACACCAGGCCCATCGGCGCAGCGCTCGCAGGCATCGCCGCCGCACTCGCCTTGACCGCCCCCGCCACCCATGCCGCCGAAGCCAGCTACCCCACCAAGACCATCACCATCATCGTGCCCGCCTCGCCCGGCGGCGCCATCGACCTGGTAGCGCGGCTGGTGGGCCAGAAGATGACCGAAGCCTGGGGCCAGTCCGTGGTGGTGGACAACCGCCCCGGCGCCACCGGCATCATCGGCACCGACCTCGTCGCCAAGAGCCCGCCGGACGGCTACATGCTGGCGCTGGTGGCCAGCAGCCACGCCATCAATCCCAGCATGGTGAAGAAGCTGCCCTTTGACACCATCAAGAGCTTCGAGCCGGTGGCGCTGACCCACGTGGTGCCGCTGATGCTGGTGGTGTCCCCTTCCCTGCCTGTGACGTCGGTCAAGGAACTGATCGCCTACGGCAAGGCCAACCCGGGCAAGCTGTCGTTCGCGTCCAGCGGCTCGGGCGGCGCGCCGCATTTCTCGGGCGAGCTGTTCAAGAGCATGACGGGCATCGACATGATCCACATCCCGTACAAGGGCAGCACGCTGGCCCATCCGGACCTGACCAGCGGGCGCGTGTCGCTGATGTTCGACACCGTTGCCGCCATCGGGCCGCAGGTCAAGGGTGGCAAGGTGCGCCCGCTGGCGGTGACGACGGCCAAGCGCTCATCGGCCGCGCCGCAGGTGCCGACCATGGCGCAGGCTGGCCTGCCCGGCTATGAGACCAGCACCTGGGGCGGCGTGCTGGCCCCGGCCGGCACCCCCAAGGCGGTGGTGGACAAGCTCAACGCCGAGATCAACAAGGCGCTGGCTTCGCCCGACGTGCGCGAGCGCCTGCAGAACGCCGGCATAGAACCCGCGGGCGGCACGCCCGCGCAATTCGCCGGTTTCCTGCAGGTGGAAATGGGCAAATGGGCCAAGGTGGCCAAGGACGCGGGCATCCAGCCCGAGTGAGCTGCCACCTGGCAGCCACCAACCCATGCATGCCGGCGCCATGGCGCCCGGCCATCAAGCTGTATTTTCGGAGACAAGACATGCGCTCGCTCTACACCCCCACGCTTGGCCGCCGCGCGGCCCTGATTGCCCTGGCCACCCTGGCCACGGGCGCCTGGCTGCCCGCCGCGCAGGCCCAGCCCGGCGCGGCCTGGCCGACCAAGCCGGTGACCATCATCCTGCCGTTCGCCCCGGGCGGCGGCACTGACGTGGGCACCCGCCTGGTGGCGCTGCGGCTCTCGCAACTCTGGGGCCAGCCGGTACTGGTGGACAACCGCCCCGGCGCGGCCGGCAATGTCGGCCTGGACATCGTGTCCCGCGCCAAGCCGGATGGCTACACGCTGGTGGCGGGCAATGTCGGCACGCAATCGATCAATCCCTCGCTTTACAAGAAGCTCAACTATGACCCGGCCGCCTTCGTGCCGATCAGCCTGATGGCGGAGTTGCCCTTTGCGCTGGTGGTAACGCCCAAGCTGCCGGCCAGGAACCCGAAGGAACTGGTGGCGCTGGCCAAGGCGCAGCCCGGCAAGCTGACCTATGCCAGCTCGGGCAGCGGCGGCTCGCCGCATCTGTCGGCCGAGATCTTCAAGGTAGCAACCGGCACGGACCTGCTGCATGTGCCCTACAAGGGCGGCGGCGCGGCCATGACGGACCTGATGGCGGGTAATGTCGACATGCTGTTCGCCTCGATCCTGGAAACCGCCGGCCATGTGAAATCCGGCAAGCTGCGCGCGCTGGCCGTGACCAGCAAGGTCCGCTCGCCCGCGCTGCCGGACGTGCCGACGCTGGCGGAGGCGGGCATCGCCGGCGCCGAGTCGGGGTCGTGGGTCGGCCTGCTGGCGCCGGCCGGCACGCCCAAGGACATCGTTGACAAGATCGCCGCCGGCGTGAAGGAAGTGGTGGCGATGCCGGCGGTGAAGGAGCAACTGATCGCGCAAGGCGCCATTCCCGTGGGCAGCACGCCCGCGCAGTTCGCCGACCTGATTGCCACGGACCGCAAGCGCTACGCCAAGATCATCCATGACAACAAGCTCAGCGCGGACTGAATCCAGCACCGCCGCACCACCGTCACCATCACCATCACCATCACCATCACCATTTGGACCTCTTCTCATGAAACCACGCCTTGCCCAGCACGGACGCCTGCCCGCCGCGCTGGAAGCCAGCCTCGCCGAGCACTACGACGTGCACCCGCTGTGGGCCGAGACCGATCCCGCCACCTTCCTCGCCAGCCACGGCGGCGAGTTCGCCGCGCTGACCACGCGCGCCGCGATCGGCATTGACGCTGCGATGATCGCGGCCATGCCAAAGCTGAAGGTCATCTCCAGCTTTGGCGTGGGCCTCGACAAGATCGATCTGGACGCCGCGCGCGCGCGCGGCATCGCCGTTGGCTATACACCCGACGTGCTCAACGATTGCGTGGCCGACACGGCCTTCGGCCTGCTGATGGATGTGGCGCGCGGCTTCAGCGCGGCCGACCGTTTCGTGCGGCGCGGCGAATGGCCAAAGGCGCAGTTCCCGCTCGCCACCCGCGTCAGCGGCAAGCGCATGGGCATCGTCGGCATGGGCCGCATCGGCAGCGTCATTGCACGGCGCGGCGTGGGCTTCGACATGGAAGTGCGCTACCACAGCCGCCGCCCCGCGCAGGATGCGCCCTACCGCCATGAGCCATCCCTGAGCGAGCTGGCCAGGTGGGCGGACTTCCTCGTCATTGCCACCGCCGGCGGGCCCGAAACCCAGCACCTGGTGTCGGCCGAGGTACTCGAGGCGCTGGGCCCGAACGGCTTCCTGATCAATATCGCGCGCGGCACCGTGGTCGACGAAACCGCGCTGGTGGACGCGCTGGTGCAGGGGCGCATTGCAGGCGCCGGGCTGGATGTGTTCGAGAACGAGCCGCAGGTGCCGCAGGCGCTGTTCGCGCTGGACAACGTGGTGCTGCTGCCGCATATCGCCAGCGCCACGCACGAGACGCGCAATGCGATGGCGGATCTGGTGTTTGAAAACCTGCAGAGCTTCTTTGCCAGTGGGGCGGTGAAGGCCTCGGCTGTGTAAGTCGGATCGAGCGAAAGCGGCGGCGGGCGAACGCCCCGCGCCCGCGCGCCGCTCCGGCCTCCCCCCACTGAAGTGGGGAGCTGTGTATCTCAACCGACGCTTACACGTTAGGAGAACCGCGGGGCGTGCGCCAGAGCCAGGCAGGATCCCGCGACGATAAAAAATATCCCGGGGAAAAAATCATGAGGTCATTCCAGTTGTCCGTGCTTGCTGCGTGCGCCATGACCAGCGGCTGCGCGGCCATCGTCAGCGGTACGAACCAGCTTGTCAGCGTGGAAACGCGCAAGGACGATCAGCCTGTCGAGGGCGCGAGCTGCAAGCTGGTGAACAGCAAGGGCACCTACTACGTCAACACGCCAGGCACGGTCACGATCAATCGCGCCTACGGCGACCTTAGCGTGCGCTGCGACAAACAAGAGATGGAGGCCGGACTGGCCACGGTCAAGTCCACCACCAAGGCCATGGCGTTCGGCAATATCCTGTTCGGCGGCGCGATCGGCGTGGCGGTCGATACGGCGTCGGGCGCGGCCTACGACTACCCCGAAGTCATCATGGTGCGCATGGGCACGAACTCCATCGTCAGCATCCCGACCGTGGCCGGCGGCATGGGCCATACGGAAGTGTCCCTGCCCGCGCCTTCCGGCTATGCCGACATCAACAACGTCGATGCCGTGCCCTACGCGCGAGCGCGCCGTGGCTACACCGAATACCTGGCCCGCAAGGCGCCCAAGGCCTTCGTGCTGGCGGACGGCGGCCACTATGCCTTCTGGTCGAACAACAAGGACGCCATCGAGCGTGCGATGGGGCAGTGCCGGGACAAGAAGTTCACCGCATGCCGCTTGTACGCCTACGACGACATCGTCGTGTGGCCCCGGGATGCGCGCACTACGCAGCGGGTTGCCGCGAAGGATGTGTCGCCCGGCGTCGCAGGCAACGCCGCGCCACCTGCGGGCGACACCCCTGCCCTCACAGGCGGCGCGGGCCAGCCCCTGAACCGGTGAGCGGCGCCTTCGCTCATGAGAAACCAAACTGAAGGCGGCGACTGAGCGACTGTCATGCATCCGCCCCATGGGATCGGTCTGGAGGCCCCGAGTGGCGGCGCGGCGTTTGAGGGCGAACAGCGTGGTGATTAGGGCCACACCCCCCTCCGTCGAGTGGTAGCGAGCCAGGTGTGCTTTTGCGCATACTCGCAGCTAGCAAAAAAAATAGCGCGAACGCGCATCGAGGGGTCGGATATGGAAGCAACCATTACGTTTGCGGGGTACCTGCTTGCGTTTCTGCTGGCGCTGGTCCTCGGCGCGAGAAGCGTGAACCGGCACCATCCGGCGCTGCGCCAGGAATTGCCGGTTGCCGCGGAGCCGCAGCGGCCATAAACTTGGTCCCTTGCGGCGCCCCCGCCGGCACTCAGGGTTCAGTTAGGGTTCAGCAACCGCAGCGACGTCGTCGCGTTGTCGCGTCGTCGCGTTGTCGCTTTCCCCCCGCTGCGCCAACGCCCTGAGCGGCGCAAGGCGCGGCATCCAGCCCCCCCGAGACGCTTTCCGGAGACGCCCGCCAATGCGCGATGCGCTTTGCTTCCTGTCCGCCGCCGAACTTCAAGGCCGCATCGCCCGCAAGGAAATCTCACCCGTCGAGCTCACGCAGGCCGTGCTCGACCGCGCCGCCCGGCTGCAGCCTGAGTTGAACTGCTTCATCACGCTGTGCGCCGACCAAGCCATCGCCGCCGCCCGCGAGGCGGAGCAAGCCGTGATGGCGGGCAAGCCGCTTGGGCTGCTGCACGGCATTCCCTTCACCGCGAAAGACCTCGTCAATACAAAGGGCGTGCGCACCACATTTGGCGTGGCGCCGTACCGGGACAACGTGCCGGACCACGATGCGGTGGCCATCGCCCGCCTGCGCGAGCAAGGCGCCATCCTGATCGGCAAGACCACCACGCCCGAGTTCGGCTCCAAATGCCTGACCGATTCGCCGCTGTTTGGCCGCACGCGCAATGCCTGGAGCCGCGAGCGCACCAGCGGCGGATCGAGCGGCGGCGCGGCGGTTGCCGTGGCCAGCGGCATCGCGCCGCTGGCGGTCGCAACCGATGGCGGTGGCTCCACGCGGATTCCGGCCGCTTGCAACGGCGTGGTCGGCATCAAGCAGAGCAACGGCGTGATTCCGCACAGCCAGGCGCAAGACCTGTTCGGCAACCAGACCTATGTCACGCCGACCACGCGCACGGTCGCCGATACCGGCCTGATGCTGCAGGCGATGGCCGGCGAGCATGCCTGCGACCCCTGGTCCATCGGCGTGCCCAAGCCGGACTATGTCAGCGCGGCGCGCCCGCAAGGCGACCTGCGCGGGCGCCGCATCCTTTACTGCCTGACGCCGCCGGGACGGCCGGCATCGGCGGAGGTGGCGCGGGCATTCGAGGCGAGCCTGTCCAGGCTGGCGGATCTTGGCGCGGAGCTGGAACCCTTTTCCGGCGAAGGCTTTGACGTGGAGCCGATCTGGCGCGCCATCAACCATACGGTCTGGCGCGCGCGCTTTGCCGCTATTGCCCAAGAGCACGGCGACCAGCTCAGCGCCACGTTCCTGCGGCAGGTGGCCTCCGCCGCGCAGGTCAGCGGCGTGGAGTACCAGCAAGCCATGTTCGACCGCACCAGGCTGTTCCAGCGCGTGCAGGCGCTGCTGCAGCGCGGCGATCTGCTCGCCATGCCTACGCTGACGCGCACGGCGCTGCCCATCGGGCAGGACCTGTTCGGCACCATCGACATCGACGGCGAGGCTTTCGAGAACGTGCGCGCGCACTGGTTCCCGTGGACCATGCCGTTCAACATGACGGGCCACCCCGCCATCAGCCTGCCCTGCGGCTTTGGCAGCGACGGGCTGCCGATCGGCTTCCAGCTGGTGGGCCAGTTCCGCGGCGACGCCGAATTGCTGCGCGTGTCGGCGCTGTTCGAGGCGTCGCACGGGCTGCTTGGCCAGTGGCCGCAACTGTAATCCGCGACAACC
>NZ_JBXASU010000090.1:0-28543 GCF_058809705.1 Cupriavidus sp. MPR-AND1C
GGGTTGGGGAGCGGGACTTGCCATGTGCGGTGTGTGTGAAGGAGAAGGGTGCTAATGCTATGGGAGGATGGGCATAGCGTTAAGGGCCAATCGGGCTGGCGACGATGGCACCATCGCCGCAATGGGGGGTGCCGGTGAGCTTGCCGCTTCCGCGGCGTTGTCCGCGGCGTTGTCCGTGGCCTGGAAGTCAGCATCGGTTTGGCCGGGCATCGGCACACTCAGGCCCCGCTCCAGGCTTCCCGGTTGATCCCCGCTGCCGGCGCGCGGCGTGGCACCTGCGTGCGCGCCAGATGCTCCAGCGCGGGTTCGATCACCTCCGCCAGCTTGTGGAAGGCCGGCGCGATCTCGTCGTCCGGCACGCAGGCATACCCCAGCAGCAAGCCCTGGCTGGTCGCCCGCGCGGGGTCCGCGAAATAGCGCGACAGCGGCCGCGTCGACAGGCCCTGGGTACGCGCCGCCATGCTGATGCCGAGGTCGTCGGCGCCCGGCGGCAGGTGGATCACCATGTGCAGCCCGGCTTCATGCGTGGAGGTGGGCCAGTCCGCGCCCAGGCGCGTGGCGATGGCCTCGCGCAGCAGCCCCTGGCGCTGCGCGTAGCGCTGGCGCATGCGGCGGATATGCGTGGCGTAATGCCCCTGCTCGATAAAGTCGGCCAGCACCGCTTGCTGCACCAGCTGCCCCTCGCGGAACAGCTCCGACAGCCCGGTGGCGAAATGCGGCGCCAGCGGCTTGGGCAGCACCATGAAGCCCATGCGCAGGCCGGGGAACAGCGTCTTGGAAAACGTGCCCATGTAGATCACGCGGTCATGTTCATCCAGCCCCTGCAGCGAGGCAAGCGGGCGGCCCTCGAAGCGGAATTCGCTGTCGTAGTCGTCCTCCACGATCCACGCGCCGCGCTGGCGCGCGTATTCCAGCAGCATGCGCCGACGCGACAAGCTCATCACCATGCCCAGCGGATACTGGTGTGACGGCGTGGCAAAGATAAAACGCGGCGGGTTCTGCAGCGTGGCCGCATCCGGGGCGAGGCCCTCGCTATCCACCGGCACGGGGATGGTTTCGATGCCGGCGCTGTTGAGCAGGCTACGGGTGCCCCAGTAGCCGGGGTCTTCCATCCAGGCCTTGTCGCCGACATCGCCCAGCAGCCGCGCGATGAGGTCGATGGCCTGGTGGATGCCGGTGGTCAGGATGATCTGCTCCGGCTCGCAGCGCACCGAGCGCACCAGCCGCAGGTGCTCGGCCATCACGCGGCGCAGCGGCAGGTAGCCACCGTTGTGCGCATACGTCAGAAGCTCGGGCTTGGGGGCGCGCCAGTGCTTGTTCAGCAACCGTGCCCAGACCGCGTGCGGAAACAACGAAACGTCGGGTACGCCGGAGACGAACGCACCCCATTGGCGATCCGACGCACCAGAATGCGACACCAGATGCTGCCCGCGCCGCGAAAGCGCGAAGCGGTTCTGATTTTGCTGCGCTGCGAGCACTGGCATGGTGCCATTTCGCACCCTAACGTTGTGCAATGCACTATGGTCGGGAAAACTCTGCGACACGAAGGTGCCACTTCCGCTGGCTGCGGTGACATAGCCCTCTGCCAGCAACTGCTCAAATGCATAAAGCACGGTATTGCGGGAAACCCCTATCTCCTTCGCAAGCAGGCGCGACGCAGGCAGCTTGCTACCCGCAACCAAAGACCCAGCAAGGATTTCCTGCCGGATGATCTCGTAGAGCTGGCGGTTCATATGCGCGCCGTTTTTATCCGCAGCACCATCCGCGGGCCGCTCCAGACGCTGCAGCAGCAGCTCCGACAAAATCGTCTCTTTCAAAGTGGCCCCGCGCGAAAAGAAAAATATGGATCTATGTATGGTACCAATGATCGGCTAAGTTTCGACACATCTTGTTTCGATCGTCGTTTTTCTCAACGACGCTTTGCCGCTCAGGCCGATTCGATCCTCTCCGGGCACGTTCCAAGCGCGCGCACCGGACAGCCAGTGGAGCCACTTATGCAACGTCCCACCGCCACGCCTTCTACGCCGTCTACGTCCGCCATCCCCGCCACCCCCACGCTTTCCACCGATGCCATCGCCGCCGCCGTGCGCGCGCTCGAGCCGTACATGGTGCGTACGTTGTCGGAATTCGTGGCCGCACCCAGCCCCTCCGGGCAGGAACAGCCGGCCGTGGCGTTCATGGAAGGCGCGCTGCGCGAGTTGGGCCTGGAACCGGAGCGCATCTACCTGCGCAGCGAGACGTTGAAGGACCTGCCGCTGTTCTCGCCGCCATGCTGTCCGGACGGCGGACGCTACAACCTGCTGGCCACGCATCGCCCGGCGACCAAGGGCGGCCGCTCCGTGCTGTTCAACGGCCACCTGGACGTGGTGCCCACCGGCCCGGAGTCGATGTGGCGCCAGTCGCCGTATGCGCCGTTTGTCGAGGACGGCTGGCTGTTCGGCCGCGGCGCGGGCGACATGAAGGCCGGCATCATCTGCACGCTCGCCGCCTATAAGGCGCTGAAAGATCTCGGCGTGCAGCCCGCCGGCGCGGTCGGCTTCAACGCCGTGCTTGAAGAAGAGAACACCGGCAACGGCGCGCTGGCTACCGTGGCCGCGCTCGCCAGCGCGGTGGGCGCGGGCAAGCTGGCCTCGTTCGACACTGTTGTGATTCCCGAGCCGCTGGGCGAGAACCTGATGAGCGCGCAGATGGGCGTGTTCTGGATGTTCGTCGAACTCACCGGCCGCCCGGCGCATGCCGCCTACATGACCACCGGCGTGAACCCGGTGGAGGCCGGCATCGAGGTGATGGCCGACCTGCGCAAGCTCGAGGCCGAATGGAACCTGCCGGAAAACCGCCCCGCCGCGTACCGCGACCACGCGCACCCGATCAACTTCAACCTCGGCCAGATCCAGGGCGGCGAATGGAACTCGTCGGTGCCCTGCACCTGCACGCTCGGCATTCGCATCGGCTTCTTCCCGACCATGAGCGTGACGGATGCCAAGGCGCGCGTGCAAGCCTGCGTGCGCGGCACGCTGGAGCGCCTGGCCAGCAACCTCACGCTCGAAATCCGCTACGAAGGTTTCCACGCGCCGGGCTGCGAGTTCGATCTCGATGTGCCCAGCATGCAGGCGCTTGGCGAAGCCCACCGCAAGGTCAATGGCGAAGAAGTGCGGCGCGAAGCCACCACCGCCACCACCGACGCGCGGCATTTCCGCCTGATGCTGGAAACGCCGGTGACCTGCTACGGCCCGCAGGCCCGCAACATCCACGGGATCGACGAGGCGGTTTCCATCCAGAGCATGGTGCGCGTTGCCACCACGCTCGCGCAGTTCATGCACGACTGGTGCGGCGTAGAGCCGGTCAGCGCTTGAAGTCCACGCAGCAACCCGTCTTCGCGTATCCGCGGATCACGATCACCACCACAGGAAACTGACCGATGAAACACCTCACCCAACACCTGAAAAAGAGCTTTGGCAAAAGCCTGGTGTCGATGGCGCTGGCAACCGCCGGCCTGGCCCTGGCACCGGCACTGCTGCCCGCGGGCGGCGCGGTTGCGCAGACCGTTGGCGGCACCTTGTCCGGCATCGTGCAACCCGAGCCGCCGATCCTGATCAGCGCGATGAACTCGCAGGCGCCCACGCAATATGTCGCCGGCAAGATCTACCAGGGCCTGCTGACCTATGGCCCGGACCTCAAGCCGCACCCGGAGCTGGCCAAGTCGTGGAAGGTGTCGCCGGACGGCCTGACCTATACCTTCGAATTGCAGAGTGGCGTGAAGTGGCATGACGGCAAGCCCTTCACTTCCGCCGACGTGGTGTTCTCGATCGACAAGATGCTGCGCGAAGTGCACGTGCGTACGCGCGCCGTGCTGAACAAGTACATGGAATCGATCCGCGCCGTGAACGACAGCACGGTCGAGATCAAGCTCAAGGAAGCGTTCCCGCCGTTTATCTCGATGTTCGAGACCGGCACCATGCCCATGATGCCCAAGCACATCTACGACGGCACGGACTACCGCAACAACCCGGCCAACCAGAAGCCTGTCGGCACCGGCCCCTTCATGTTCAAGGAATGGAAGAAGGGCGCCTATATCAAGCTGGCCAAGAACCCCAACTATTGGAAGAAGGGCAAGCCCTACCTGGATGAACTGGTGTTCTACGTGATCCCGGACTCGGCCTCGCGCGCGGTGGCCTTCGAGAAGGGCGACGTGCAGGTGCTGCGCGGCGGCGACGTGGACAACGTGGACGTGAAGCGCCTGCGCGCGTTGCCCAATGTGGAATACACCACCAAGGGCTGGGAGCTGTTCTCGCCGATGTCGAACCTGCTGATGAACATGCGCAAGCCGCCGTTCAACAACGTCAAGGTACGCGAAGCGGTCATGCACGCGCTCAATCGCAAGATGATCGTGGACAACATCTTCTTCGGCATGGGAAAGCCGGCGGTCAGCCCGTTCGCCTCCGCCACGCTGTTCTTCGACAAGACCACACCCGTCTATGACTTCAACCTGAAGAAGGCACGCGAGCTGATCAAGGAATCCGGCGTCAACGTGGGCCAGTACCCGGTCAAGATCCTGTCGTCATCCTATGGCGCCAACTGGGACCGGCTTGACGAGTACATGAAGCAGATGCTGGAACAGCTTGGCTTCAAGGTCAGCATCGAGTCCGCCGATGCCGGCACGTGGTCCGCCCGCGTCAGCAACTGGGACTTCGACCTGACCGCCACCTACACCTACCAGTACGGCGATCCGGCGCTGGGCGTGGAGCGTCTCTACGTGACCAAGAACATCGTCAAGGGCACGCCGTTCGCCAATGTGCAGGGCTACAGCAATCCGCAGGCCGATGAACTCTGGGCCAAGGCCAGCGTCACCATGGACCCGGCCGAGCGTCAGAAGCTCTACAGCCAGGTGCAGAGAATCCTGATGACGGAAGTGGCCGCGGGCAACCTGTTCGAGCTGGAGTTTCCCACGCTGTACCGCAAGAACGTGAAGAACCTCGTGACCACCGCCATCGGCCTGAACGAGTCGTTCGACAACGTTTCCATCGAGAAGAACTGAGTACGCTGCTACCCAGGTAACAAGTCGCCAGTCAGTTCACGCGCCGGGCCATCCGCCCGGCGCGCGCGTGGAGCATGCCGTGAATTTCCTCTCTTTCCTGCTATCCCGGCTGTGGAAGGCCCTCGTGGTCGTCCTCGGCGTGGTCATCATCAATTTCTTCCTGATCCGCATGGCGCCTGGCGACCCCGCCACGGTGCTGGCGGGTGAGGCCGGCGCGGGCGATGCCGCCTTCGTTGGCCAGTTGCGTCAGCAGTTCGGGCTGGACCAGCCGGTGCTCACGCAGCTTGGCATCTATCTCAAGGGCGTGGCCAGGCTCGATCTTGGCTACTCATATCGCAATCACCTGCCGGTGCTCGACCTGATCCTGGACCGGCTGCCCGCCACCATCGTGCTGATGAGCGGCGCCTTTGTCTTTTCCATCGTGCTTGGCGTGTTTCTCGGCGTGATCTCGGCGCGCACGCGCTATGAGAACAAGCGGCGCTGGATCGACAGCGCGGTGATGTCCGCGGCGCTGCTGTTGTATGCCACGCCGCTGTTCTGGCTCTCGCTGATGGCCATCATCCTGTTCTCGGTGGTGCTGGGCTGGCTGCCGGCGTTTGGCATGGAGACCATCGGCGCAGGCTATACCGGCCTGGCGCGCATCCAGGATGTGGCGCTGCACATGATCCTGCCCACCATCTCGCTCGGCTGCTTCTTCATGGCGGTGTACGTGCGCCTCACGCGCGCCTCGATGCTGGAAGTCATGGGCATGGACTTCGTCAAGACCGCGCGCGCCAAGGGCGTGCCCGCTGGCCGCGTGATCCGCGTGCACGTGCTGCGCAACGCGCTGCTGCCGGTCATTACCTTTGCCGGCATCCAGCTCGGCCAGATGGCCGGCGGCGCTGTGCTGACCGAAACCGTGTTCTCGTGGCCCGGCATTGGCCGGCTGATGTTCGATGCCCTGCTGCAACGTGATTACCAGTTGCTGCTCGGCATCTTCTTCGTCACCTCGGCGCTGGTTGTGTTCTTCAACCTGGTGACCGATATCGTCTACCGCTTCATCGACCCCCGCATCTCGGTGGGCGGCAAGGGAGCCACGGTATGAAAGCCTTCGCACAACGTTATTGCCGCAACTACGGCGCCGTGATCGGCCTGGTCGTGCTGCTGCTGGTGGTCGCCGTGGCGCTGCTGGCGCCGGTGCTGTACGAGGAGTCACCCTGGCTGATGGTGGGCGATCCGCTGGTGCGTCCGTTTGCCGACGCGGCGTTTCCCTTTGGCACCGACATGCTCGGGCGCGACATCACCGCTGGCATGCTGTACGGCGCGCGCGTCTCGCTGCTGGTGGGCGTGATCTCCACCGGCGTGGCGCTGGTGTTCGGCATCCTGATCGGATCGGTGGCCGGCTATTGCGGTGGGCGCATCGACGACGCGCTGATGCGCTTTACCGAGTTCTTCCAGACCATCCCGCAACTGGCGATGGCGGTGGTGATCGTGGCGATCTTCAATCCCACCATCTACTCCATCGTGGCGGCCATCTCGGTGGTGTCCTGGCCGCCGGTGGCGCGTCTGGTGCGCGGCGAGTTCCTCACGCTCAAGCAGCGCGAGTTCGTGCAGGCTGCGGTGGTGATCGGGCAAAAGCCGCTGCGCATCATCCTCACGCAGATCCTGCCCAACGCCATGTCGCCCATCATCGTGTCGGCCTCCTTCATGGTGGCCACGGCAATCCTGACGGAATCCGCGTTGTCCTTCCTGGGCCTGGGCGACCGCAACATGATGAGCTGGGGCTTCATGATCGGCGCGGCCCGCACCATGATCCGCGAAGCGTGGTGGATGAGCGTGTGGCCCGGCGTGGCCATCCTGCTGACGGTGCTGTCCATCAATCTGATCGGCGAAGGCCTGAACGACGCCATGAACCCGCAACTGCGCCGCCGTGGCGAGTAACGACAAGGAAGACGCCACCATGCAAGCACAAGACAAGCTACCGCTGCTATCCGTGCGCGAGCTCACCATTGCGCTGCCCGCGGGCGGTGACCGTGCGCACGCTGTGAAGGAGGTCAGCTACGACCTGCACGCCGGCGAGATTCTCTGCATCGTCGGAGAATCCGGCTCGGGCAAGTCGATGAGCGCCAACGCCATCATGGGCCTGCTGCCGCCGTACCTGAAGCCGCAGGGCGGCCAGATCCTGTTCCAGGGCAAGGACTTGCTCACGCAGGATGAGCAGACCTTGCTGTCCATGCGCGGCAAGGCCATGGCCATGGTGTTCCAGGAGCCGCTGTCGGCGCTGAACCCCGTGATGACGGTGGGCGACCAGATCGCCGAGGTCATGCGCGTGCACGACGCCTACCCCGGCGAGGCGCGGACAAAGCGCGTGCTGGAACTGCTGGAGTTCGTCGGCCTGCCCGATCCGGCCACGCTGATCCACAGCTATCCGTTCCGCCTGTCCGGCGGGCAGCGCCAGCGCGTGGTGATCGCCATGGCGCTCGCGCTGGAGCCGGCGCTGCTGATCGCCGACGAGCCGACCACTGCCCTGGACGTGACCACGCAGGCCCAGATCCTGGCGCTGATCAAGCGCATCCAGGCGGACAAGGGCATGGGCGTGATGTTCGTCACGCACGATTTCGGCGTGGTGGCGGAAATCGCCGACCGCGTCGCGGTGATGGAGCGGGGCGTGCTGGTGGAGGTAGGCCCGGTGCAGCAGGTGCTCAACCATCCGCAGCATCCCTATACGCGGCGGCTGATCGGCGCCGTGCCGCACGGGCGCGCCAAGGCGCGCGACCAGCAGGCGGCCGAGACCGTGCTGGAGGTGCGCGACCTGCGCAAGACGTATTCCTCCGGCGGTGGCCTGTTCAGCAAGAAGCGCGTGGTCAACGCCGTGGACGGCGTGAGCTTCAGCGTGCGGCGCGGGCAGACGCTCGGCATCGTTGGCGAATCCGGCTCGGGCAAGTCCACCATCGGCAAATGCCTGCTGAAGCTGACCGACATCGACGGCGGCGAGCTGCTGTTCGATGGCCAGGACATAGCCCGACTGACGGAGCGCCAGTTCCGCCCGCTGCGCAGCGATGTGCAGATGATCTTCCAGGACCCGTTCGCCTCGCTGAACCCGCGCCATACGGTGGGCCGCATCATCACCGATGGGCCAATCGCCAATGGCGCGACGCTGGCGCAGGCCCAGGCGCGCGGGCGTGAGCTGCTGCAGCTGGTGGGCCTGGAGCCTTCCGCGTTCGACCGCTATCCCAACCAGTTCTCCGGGGGGCAGCGCCAGCGCATCGGCATTGCGCGCGCACTGGCGCTGGATCCCAAGTTGCTGGTGGCCGATGAATCCGTCTCCGCGCTGGATGTCTCGGTGCAGGCGCAGGTATTGCAACTGCTGGCCGACCTGCAGAAGCGGCTGAACATCGGCCTGATCTTTATCACCCACGACCTGCGCGTGGCCGCGCAGATCTGCCACCACGTGATCGTGATGCACAAAGGCCGCGTGGTGGAGTCAGGACCGCCAGACCAGATCTTCGACGCGCCGCAACATGCCTACACGCAGCGGCTGATTGCCGCGATTCCCGGCAAGGAGTGGGACCCGACCCTGATCCGCGCCGCGGCCTGACCCTGAAAGAACAATCGCGACAGCACAACCCCGACAGCACAACCGATATCAAAGATGGAGCAACAGATGAAGAATGCCGAACTGGTTCGCCGCAAGGATGCCGCCACGCCCCGTGGCGTTGGCGTGATGTGCAACTTCTACGCCGAGCGTGCCGAGAATTCGGAGATCTGGGACGTGGAAGGCAAGCGCTATATCGACTTCGCCGCCGGCATCGCCGTGCTCAACACCGGCCACCGCCACCCGCGCCTGGTCGAAGCCATGCAACGCCAGCTTGAGCGCTTCACGCACACCGCCTACCAGATCGTGCCGTACGCCAGCTACATCGAGCTGGCCGAGCGGATCAACCAGCGCGCGCCCGGCCGCTGCGCCAAGAAGACGGCGTTCTTCACCACCGGCGCCGAGGCTGTGGAGAACGCCATCAAGATCGCCCGCGCCGCGACCGGCCGCCCGGGCGTGATCGCCTTCTCCGGCGGCTTCCACGGGCGCACCATGATGGGCATGGCGCTGACCGGCAAGGTGGTTCCGTACAAGGTAGGCTTTGGCCCGTTCCCCGGCGAAGTCTTCCACGCGCCGTACCCGTGCGCGCTGCATGGCGTGTCGGTGGAGGACGCGCTCAAGGCGATGGAGCACCTGTTCAAGGCCGACGTGGATCCCAAGCGCGTGGCCGCCATCATCTTCGAGCCGGTGCAGGGCGAAGGCGGTTTCAACGTGGCGCCGCCGGCTTTCGTCAAGGCGCTGCGCGCGATCTGCGACGAGCACGGCATCCTGCTGGTGGCCGATGAAGTGCAGACCGGCTTCGGCCGTACCGGCAAGCTCTTTGCCATGGAGCACTACGACGTGGTGCCCGACCTCACCACCATGGCCAAGAGCCTGGCCGGCGGCATGCCGCTGTCGGCGGTGTGTGGCCGCGCGGAGGTGATGGACGCCCCCGCGCCCGGCGGCCTGGGCGGCACCTACGCCGGCAACCCGCTGGCGGTGGCCTCGGCGCTGGCGGTGCTGGACGTGCTGGAAGGCGAGCAGTTGATCCCGCGTGGCGCGGCACTTGGCCAGCGCCTGGTCGCGCGGCTGGAGGCCCTGAAGGCGCGCGTGCCGCAGATCGCCGAGATCCGTGGCCTGGGCGCGATGGTGGCGGTGGAATTCCGCCGCGCCGACGGCGCGCCGGATGCGGAGTTCACGCGCGAGGTGCAGAACCGCGCGCTGGAGCAAGGCTTGCTGCTGCTGTCCTGCGGCGTGTACGGCAATGTGATCCGCTTCCTGTTCCCGCTGACGATTTCCGACGCGGTGATGAACGAAGGGCTGGATATCCTGGCCGATGTGCTGACGCGCTGAGCCGCGAAGCCACCCACGAAGCCACCCACGAAGCCACCCACGAAGCCATCCACGAAGCCATCCACGAAGCTATCCACGAACAGACAGAGAGAGTCAGAACGATCATGCAACTCAAAGACCCCACCCTGCTGCGCTCGCAAGCCTTTATCGGCGGCCAGTGGCAGAACGCCGACAGCGGCGCCACCTTCCCCGTGACCAACCCCGCCGACGGCTCGCTGATCGGCACCGTGCCGCTGATGGGCGCGGCGGAAACGACCCGCGCCATCGAGGCGGCCCGCGTGGCGCAGGCCGCATGGCGCCGCAAGACGGCCCGCGAGCGTGCCCAGGTGCTGCGTGCCTGGTACGACCTGATGCTGGCCAATGCCGATGACCTGGCCGTGCTGATGACCACCGAGCAAGGCAAGCCGCTGGCCGAGGCGCGCGGGGAAGCCGTCTACGCCGCATCGTTCCTGGAATGGTTCGCCGAGCAAGCCAAGCGCGTCCACGGCGACGTGCTGGCCACGCCCGCGTCCGACAAGCGCCTGCTGGTGGTCAAGGAGCCGGTTGGCGTGTGCGCGGCCATCACGCCGTGGAACTTCCCGCTGGCCATGATCACCCGCAAGGCCGGCCCGGCGCTGGCGGCGGGTTGCGCCATGGTGCTCAAGCCGGCAGAAGACACACCGCTGTCGGCGCTCGCGCTGGCGCTGCTGGCCGAGCGCGCTGGACTGCCCGCCGGCCTGCTGAGCGTGGTGACGGGCGACGCCGCCAGCTCGATCGAGATCGGCGCAGAGCTGACCGGCAGCCCGGTGGTGCGCAAGCTCAGCTTTACCGGCTCCACGGAAGTCGGCCGCATCCTGATGCGCCAGTCGGCGCCCACCATCAAGAAGCTGTCGCTGGAACTCGGCGGCAATGCGCCCTTCATCGTGTTCGACGACGCGGACCTGGACGCCGCCGTGGAAGGCGCCATGGCTTCCAAGTACCGCAACGCCGGCCAGACCTGCGTCTGCGCCAACCGCCTCTACGTGCATGACAAGGTGTACGACGCCTTTGCCCAGAAGCTGGTTGCCGCGGTAAAGACGCTCAAGGTCGGCCACGGCCTGGAGCCCGGCGTGCAGCAAGGCCCGCTGATCAATGAAGATGCGGTCGCCAAGGTGGAGCAGCACATTGCCGATGCCCTGGGCAAAGGCGCGCGCCTGCTCACGGGCGGCAAGCGCCACGACCTGGGCGGCACCTTCTTCGAGCCCACCGTGCTGGCCAACGTCACGCCGGACATGGTGGTGGCGAAACAGGAAACCTTCGGCCCGCTCGCACCGCTGTTCCGCTTCACCAGCGACGAGGAAGTGGTCAACATGGCCAACGATACCGAGTTCGGCCTGGCCTCCTACTTCTTCAGCCGCGACATCGGGCGCATCTGGCGCGTGGCCGAGGCGCTGGAGTACGGCATGGTGGGCATCAACACCGGTCTGATCTCCAACGAGGTGGCGCCTTTCGGTGGCGTCAAGCAATCCGGCCTGGGCCGCGAAGGCGCCTCGTACGGCATCGAGGAATACCTGGAGGTCAAGTACCTCTGCATGGGCGGCGTGGACCGCTAAGCCCTCGGCACAACGTAACGCGTCTTCAGGAGAAACCACCATGAGCAGACCCCAGGCCGTACCCACCGTGCAGGTGGACAATGATCGCGTGGTCGTGACCGAGTGGCGCTTTGCGCCGGGCGCGCAGACCGGGCATCACCGCCACGGCTACGACTACGTGGTGGTGCCGATGACTACCGGCGCGCTGCGGCTGGAGACGCCGGCCGGCGAAGTCGTCAGCCAGCTCGTCGCGGGCCAAGCCTATTACCGTGGCGCGGGCGTCGAGCACAACGTGATCAACGCGCACGAAGGCGAATGCGTGTTCGTGGAAATCGAGATCAAGCCCGTTGCGCCGCCTCCCGCAGCCGGGAAACCGTGAGTCTCACCTGAAAAAAACATGCGCGCCTTCTTCTCGGATGACCAACTGCTGCACCAGCCCCGCCAGTTCATGCGTGCGGGCCGCCTGTGCGAACCCACCGACGTGCCCGCCCGGGCCCACGCGCTGCAACGCGCGCTGGCCGGGCGCGGCATCACGCTGGCTGAGCCGGCCGACTTTGGCCGCGCGCCGCTGGAGGCCGTGCACAGCCCGGCGTATCTGGATTTTCTAGGCTATGCGTACGAGCGCTGGATGGCGCTGGCGCGGCCCGGGTTCGAGCCGGGCATCGAAGTGCTGCCCAATCTTTCGCCCTACTACAACGGCCGCGTGGACCAGCCGCGCCGCGTGCCGTGCCCGACGGATTCCATCATTGCCCAGGCCGGCTATTACCTCGGCGACCTGAGCGCGCCGCTCGGGCCGCAGAGCTGGCGCTCCATCCTGCGCTCCGCGCACAGCGCCGTGGCTGCCGCCGAGTCCGTGTGCGAGCAACAGGACCGGCAAGGCATTGCCTATTCGCTGTCGCGCCCGTCCGGCCACCATGCGCACAGCGATCGCGCGGTGGGCTTTTGCTACGTCAACAACTCAGCCATCGCCGCCGAGACCTTGCTCAAGCGCTTCAGCAAGGTGGCGGTGCTCGACGTGGACGCGCACCACGGCGATGGCACGCAGCAAATCTTTTACCAACGCTGCGACGTGATGACGATCTCCCTGCACGCCGATCCGAGCGCCTACTACCCGTTCTATACCGGCTACGCTAATGAGCGTGGCTACGGCGCGGGCTATGGCTACAACCTGAACTTTCCCCTGCCGCACGGCACCGAGGACGCCGGCTTTCTCGGCGCGCTCGACAACGCGCTCGATGCCCTGCGCGACTACCGTCCGCAGGCACTGGTGCTGGCACTGGGCTTCGACACCTACATACACGATCCCATCAGCGTGCTGCGCGTGGGGCTGGATGCCTATCGCGGCATTGGCGAGCGCATCAATGCGCTGGGCGTGCCCACGGTGGTGGTGCAGGAAGGCGGCTACGAGGTCGAGGCCATTGGTCCGGCGCTCGATGCCTTCTTGTCGGGCCTCGTGCCCGCCACGGCCTGAGCCACATGCCGCAACCCTCGCGCTACCCGATTCCACTTGCACAAAGAGAGCCGACATGACGACACTGAAGATCGATGGCGACCGCCTCTGGCAGTCCTTGATGGCATTGGCGCGCATCGGTGCCACGCCGCGCGGCGGCAATGCGCGCCTGGCGCTTACCGCGCTTGACGGCCAGGGGCGCGACCTGGTCACGGGCTGGATGCGCGATGCCGGCCTTGCCGTCACGGTTGACAAGGTCGGCAATATCTTCGGCCGCCGTGCCGGGCGCAACGACAGCCTGCCACCGGTGATGACCGGCAGCCATATCGATACGCAGCCCACGGGCGGCAAGTTCGACGGCTGCTTTGGTGTGCTGGCCGGGCTGGAAGTCATGCGTACCCTGAATGAGCAGGGCGTGCGGACCGAGGCGCCGCTGGAGCTGGCGATCTGGACCAACGAGGAAGGCACGCGCTTCGTGCCGGTGATGATGGGCTCGGGCGTGTTCGCCGGCATCTTCCCGCTGCAGACCGCGCTGGATGCGACAGACAACGACGGCAAGCGCGTGGACGATGAACTGCGTGCCATCGGCTACGCCGGTAGCGCCGAAGTGGGCGGCCGCCAGATCGGCGCGTATTTTGAGGCGCATATCGAGCAGGGCCCGGTGTTGGAGGACGCCGATAACGTGATCGGCGTGGTGACGGGCTCGCTCGGCCTGCGCTGGTACGACGTGACCGTGACCGGCATGGAGGCTCACGCCGGTCCCACACCGATGCCGCTGCGCCGGGATGCGCTGTATGGCGCGTCATTCATCCTGCAAGAGGTGGTGCGCATCGCGCACGATTTCGCGCCGCACGGGCGCGGCACGGTGGGCGTGCTCGATGTCCACCCGGCCTCGCGCAATGTGATTCCCGGCACGGTGAAGTTCACGGTGGACCTGCGCCACCAGGACGCCGGCAAGCTGGCCGAGATGGATGCCCGCCTGCGCGCGGCCTGCGACGCGCTCGCGCAAGGCAAGACCACGGGCAACCCGCTCGGCGTGCGGATCGAAGACGTGCAGTATTTCCCGCCCACGCCGTTCGCGCCGGAACTGGTGGGCCACGTGCGCCAGCAGGCGGCGGCGCTGGGCTACACACACCAGGACATCGTCACCGGCGCTGGTCATGACGCGGTGTACATCGCCACGGTGGCCCCCACCGCCATGATCTTTGTCCCGTGCAAGGACGGCATCAGCCACAACGAAGTGGAAGACGCCAAGCCCGAGCACCTGGAAGCTGGTGCCAACGTGCTGCTGGGCGCGATGGTGGCACAGGCTGGTGGCGTGAGCGCCTGAGCTGCCTGAGCTGCCTGAGCTGCCTGAGCTGCCTGAGTTGCCTGAGCGGCGACGTTCCCCGGAGCCGTCACGGATCGGTCCAAACCAGTGCGCCGGCCAAGCAGGATGCACCGCGGCGCGAAGCCCCGCTGACCATCGCGGTGCGTTAGCCAACCCAACACCACGGTAACGGCGGGGGCGGCCCCGCCGCGTCCGCGCAGACCGGCTTTCCGGCCCAAACCGGATGGCACAGCACTTGCAATTCAAGCGTATCGCCCGTCGCTGCCACCACGACGGTTCACGTCTTCACTTCCAGAAGCAAGGAATCCCATGTCCTTCCGTTTTCTCCAACACCGCACTGGCGCCATCGCGCTGTCGGCCATGCTGGCCACCGGCCTGGTTGCCACGTCCCCCGCATCGGCGCAAGCCACACACGACTGGCCCACCCAACCCGTGCGCATCGTCGTGCCGTTCCAGGCGGGCTCCGCTACCGATCTCATCACGCGCCAGCTCGGCATCGGCCTGGGCCGCGAGTACGGCCAGACCTTCGTCGTCGAAAACCGGCCAGGCGCCGCGGCCATGATCGGCAGCGAGGCAGCCGCGCGCGCGCCTGGAGACGGCTACACCTTGCTGATGTCGGGGCCCGCTTCCATGGTGACCAACCGCTTCCTCTACAAGAAGCTCAGCTACGATCCAGACGCCTTCGAGAAGGTCGCGGTGGTGGCCATCACGCCAAACATCCTGCTGGCCAGCCCTGGCCTGCCCTTCAAGACGCTGCCGGAAATGATCGCTTATGCCAAGGCCAACCCGGGCAAGCTGACCTATGCGTCGTTTGGCGCGGGCACCACGTCGCACATGGCAGGCGAGATGCTCAAGGCGCTGGCTGGCATCGATATCGTCCATGTGCCGTACAAAGGCGCGGGCGAGGCGATTCCCGCTTTGCTGTCCGGACAGGTGTCGATGTACTTCGACACCATCATGACGGGGTTGCCGTATGTGAAGGCGGGCAAGCTGCGCGCGCTGGGTGTATCCAATGCCAGGCGCTCGCCGATGGCGCCGGATATTCCCACCATTGCCGAGCAGGGCTATCCGGGCTTCGATATCGCGCCCTGGTACGGGATTGTCGCGCCGAAAGGCACGCCAGCCGAGGTGGTTGCCAAGTTGAACGTCTCGATCAACAAGCTGCTCAAGGACCAGGGTTTTCGCGAGAAGCTCGCCGCAACCGGCGCGGAGCCGCGCGGTGGTTCAGTGGCCGATTTCAACGCCATGGTAGGCGCGGAAATCCCGCGCACGGAGAAGCTGGTCAAGCAGTCGGGGATCAGCCTGCAGTAGCGTCTCCGGCGCGAGGCAAAAAAAAGCACCCGGCGAACCGGGTGCTTTTTCCGCTCTTGCCTGATACCGGAAGCCTATCAAAAATCATTCAAGAATCATTCAAGACTTACCCAAGAATCACCCACTACATCATGTGGCGTGAGAAGCGCCCATGCTCGGCGCCGACCATCAGGTCGGCGAACTGTTCGCTGCTCATGTGCACGAGTTGCTGGTGATCGCCGGCTTCGAAGAACACTTCGGGCTGGGCCAGCAGGGCATCGTCGAGGTAGGTATGCATGCCGTAGGCCATGGCTACCGGCGGGATGGCGCCAAGGTCGCAATCCTTGAAGACTTCGCGGATCTCCTCTTCGTGGGCCAGTACCAGCGCGCGGCCGGATTGCGCGCAGATGGCTGCCAGGTTCAGGTGATGGCTGGACGGGATGACCGCGGCCACGTAGCCGATGTCATCCTCCAGCAACAGGGTCTTGGCCAGGCGATCTCCGGGAACGTGCGCTGCCTCCGCAGTGGCCATGCTGCTGAGGGTGTAGGGATGGCGGATGGTGTCGAAACGGCTGTTCCTGCTGTTGAGGCAATTTGCCAGGGTGGTAGCCAAGGCCATGATGCGTCTCCTTCGCTGTACGTTGCGCTCAGGGCCGCGACGGACCCTAGCGCTTCCTACTATAGACGGTGCCTTTGGCGCCGGGGTGCCATGCGTGGCGCGTCATGCTTCGTCGTGCGCATCCATGGGCGGCAGGCGGCGCGGTTGTGGCCACAGGGCCTGCAGTTCGGTCTTGAGGAAGTTCAGCAGGTAGCGCGTGGCCATGGTCTGGTAGCGGTTGGGCATGGTCAGCATATAGAGGCGGCTGCCGAACACGCTGATGTGGTAATCCGCCAGCACGGGCAGCAGGATGCCCGCGTCGAGTTCCGCGCCGATGGCATAGAGCGGGAAGATGCCCAGGCCCAGGTCGCCCAGCACGCCGTCCTTGAGGAAGGCGAAATTCTCCGAGCTCAGCGTGGGCTCCAACGCCACTTGCTCGCGCACGGCGTCGCTGCCGGTGCCGCGCGTGCCGAAGGCCTTGAGCTTCTGGCCGATGGGCGAGGCGCAGACGATGGCGTGGTCCTTGAGATCGGCCAGGTCGCGCAGGGGCGGCTGCGTGGCCAGGTAGCCGGGAGACCCGCACACCACCCACTCGACCACGCCGATCTCGGTTGCCACCACCGAGTCTGGCGGCGTGGAGATGATGCGCAGCGCCACCTCCACGTCTTCAGACACCAGGTTGTGGATGCGGTTGTCGAACACCACATCAAGGGTGATGTCGGGGTAACGGTGCTTGAACTTCACCAGCAGCGGCGAAAGCATCGCGTGCCCCAGCCCGGTAGGCACCGACAAGCGCACATGGCCATGCAGGCTCTTGCCCATGCTGTTGATCAGCGCGTTGGCCGCCGCCACTTCACCGAGGATGTTGCGCCCGTGCTCGTACAGGCCGGCGCCCACGGGCGTGGGCTCGACGTGCCGGGTGGTCCGGCGCAGCAGCTGCACGCCCAGCGCTTCTTCCAGCGCCTTCAGGTGGTAGCTCACGTTGGCGCGGGTCATCTTGAGCTTGCGCGCGGCAGCCGAGAGATTGCCGGCGTCGACGATGTCCACGAAAAGGCGTAAGGCGTTCAGGTCCATTTGTTCATTTGGTGGCTTGCTCTTGCTCGGGTAAAAGCGTGCTGGCGTTGACGGGCATGGCAAACAGTTTATCAAGTGTGCCGCGCGTCCAATGCGCAAAGGATCGCGCCGAGGCATTCCCTTTATGTTCCCTGATGCCGAAGCGATGATTTTCGTCAGAAACGATTTCTTCCAGTGCGGGGGAGCGGACTGCCACTACATCGCATCGAGCGGCGGCAATAGCCGCAGCAGGCTTTGGCCGGCATGCTGGACAGCTTCGCCTGCGCGCAAGACTGGCCAGGCTCCAGCATGAGCTTGCAGGCAATGCCCGCCAGCGCGCCGAAGCGGCGGAACTCGCGCGGTGCTATCGGCGTCTCAGGGGGTGGCTCCGGACTATGTGGCATAGCGTTTTCCCCAATATTGGCGTCGCCGGCTTTCTTTGGAATGGCGCGATTTGCACGGTATCACCGGGCCCGGTCGGTAAGGAGAGGAGAGGAGAAATTCGCAAGGTCTTTGCGTTGGATGTGGTCCGGCGCCGATTGAAAAGATAGGGAAAGACAGGGAAAGACAGTGAGCACTGGATTCTGCATGCGCGAATACAGCGTATCAAACGCTGTGCCGGAGCCGGTCCGCCGTGGGCTTGCATCGCACTAGCGGCTCGCCAATTTCGGGTTGTGGATGATTGACAGGACTTGAATGCCAGGCATCAAAGCCAGGATCGAGTCCAGGCGTGGATGCATGCGAGCTTGCGCTGAAAAGTGGATATTGCTTAGCTTCAGGCCCATGCGTTTATCCGGTTTGGGGGCAATTACGGCAAAACCGGGCGCGCTCCGACAGGCTTTTCTATCACATTGTCCGTACATTTTTCATGGCGGGACGGGTATTGCGGCTTCCATGCCTGCGGGGCAATGGCCTTTCAGAAACCTTTCGGGATGTTGTCATATTGTGTCATCGCGCTGTCGGGTGAATGCACCGTCAGCACGCATGCCAAACACGGGATCCAATGGGGGGATCCGATGGGGGGATCCAATGACGGGATCCAATGGCGCCGGTCGCATGGCAGAGAAATCCGGCATATAGGGTATTACCTGAACCCGCATTGCGATCCGGAATGCGCAGGCTTAGCGCATGCGATCCGGCGTCCAATCGCACCCGCATTCGGCGTGTCCATGGCGTTTTCTATTCTTGTGCAAAGCGGGTCGGTTGTATCAACTTCTTACGCGATTGGATTTTCTTTAATCAAACGTGGTAGTCTATGCCAGCAAATTTTCCCCTATCATTGAATTAACACCGCTCCAGGAGAATCAAAATGGCAACTTACAAGCAGCTGATTGCAGAGAAGGAAGCGCTCGAAGCAAAGCTGGCCGAGATGCGTGCCAGCGAAGTGGCGGGCATTATTGCGCAGATCCAGGGCCTGATGGCGGAGTATGAGCTGACGGCAGAAGACATCGCCCCGAAGCGCCGCCGGGGCCGTCCGGCTTCCAGCGCGAATGGCGCCGTGGCCAAGCCCAAGTCCAACCTGCCCGCGAAGTATCGCGATCCCAAGACCGGCGCCACCTGGACCGGCCGTGGCCGCGCACCGGGATGGCTGGGTAAGAACCGTGCCCGCTTCCTGATCGCCGAAGCCTGATCGCATTGCTGTCTCAGTGACACAGTGGCGCCGGCCCCGCCGGCGCCAGCTTCTCCTTTGCGGGCGCTGTGGCAAGCCATTGGCCGCGCCGTGCGCAGGGCCAATGGCGCCCCTCATCAAATTCCCCCCCCCCAGACCCAATATGAAAAAAGCGCTGCTTTGCGCGTTGATGCTCTGCGCGTCTTTTGCCGCGCAAGCCGACGAAAAATTGTTGTCAAAGCAATACGGGGCCTGCATGGATCGTCCGGATGTCACGACTGCTGGCATGCATGACTGCATCGGGGCGGAGACGGCGCGGCAGGATAAATCGCTGAATGCCGCTTATAAAGGCCTTCAACAGGCATTGCCTCCCGCCAGGAAAGCAACATTGCTCGACGCCCAGCGCGCCTGGCTGAAGTTCCGGGACGCCAATTGCAGCTTCCAGGCCGATCCCGATGGCGGCACGATCGCCGGTGTCAACGCATCTGCCTGCCTGATGCAGATGACGGCGGACCGGGCGCGGGAGCTTAGCGATTTCGCCGCCGAAGCGGCAGGGCGCTAGCCAGCAGGAGGCCAGCGGCACCAAGAAGATGCCTCTTTGTGCCCTTCTCCAGATTGTCAAAAGGGATTATCCATTCTGTTCAAGACATGTGGGATTGTCAAAACCGGGTGACGGCGTACCATGTCGGGCACATCGTTGCTTGCTTTGACCGGAGATCCCCATGAGCCTGGATGCAGAATCCTTTTCGCTGCTGCGCGCGTCGGTGCAGCGTTTCATCGACGAACGCCTGAAGCCGGCGGAAGACACGCTCGAGGAAACCGACGATGTGCCGGCGGACATCGTTGCCGACATGAAGGAGATGGGCCTGTTCGGAATCTCCATCCCTGAGAACTACGGTGGCATCGGCCTGTCGATGTCGCAGGAATGCGACGTGGTGTATGACCTTGGCCACACAGCCTTCGCCTTCCGCTCGGTCTTTGGCACCAATGTCGGCATCGGCTCGCAGGGCATCCTGATGGACGGCACCGAGGCGCAAAAGCAGGAATACCTGCCCAAGATCGCCAGCGGCGAACTGGTGATCTCGTTCGCGCTGACCGAGCCCAATGCCGGCTCCGACGCGGCCTCGCTGCAGACCAAGGCCGAGCTCGACGGCGACCACTACATCATCAACGGCACCAAGCGCTTCATCACCAACGCACCGCGCGCGGGCGCTTTTACCCTGATGGCGCGCACCGGCGGCACCGGCGCTTCGGGCATCTCCTCGTTCATCGTGCCGGCCAACACCCCGGGCATTTCGCTTGGCAAGCCGGACAAGAAGATGGGCCAGCGCGGCACCAAGACCTGCGACGTGGTGCTGGAAAACGTGCGCGTGCCGGCGGCCAACATCATCGGCGGCGTGCCCGGCGTTGGCTTCAAGACGGCCATGAAGGTGCTCGACCGCGGCCGCCTGCATATCTCGGCGCTGGCCTGCGGCATGGCGCACCGCCTGATTACCGATGCCGTGGCCTATGCCAAGGAGCGCAAGCAGTTCGGCCAGCCGATCGGTGATTTCCAGCTGATCCAGGCCATGCTGGCCGATAGCCAGGCCGAGCTGTACGCCGGCTTGTCGATGGTGCGCGATTGCGCCCAGCGCTACGACGCCAAGACCCCGGGCAAGAGCGATCCGGAAGTCAGCATGCTGGCCTCCTGCACCAAGATGTTCTGCACCGAGATGGTGGGCCGCGTGGCCGACCGCGCCGTGCAGATCCATGGCGGCGCCGGTTATATCGCCGAGTACAAGGCAGAGCGTTTCTATCGCGACGTACGCCTGCTGCGCCTGTACGAAGGCACCACGCAGATCCAGCAACTGATCATCGCCAAGCAGCTGCTGCGCGACTGATCGGTGGGCGCGGATGCCCGCCGGCACGACCGGCGGGCATCCGCGAGAGGGCCCGTGCCGCACTAATGCCACTCGTGGGCAGCGTGCATCGGCCTGGCCAATGGACGCGCGCAACGCAATGTCCTGTTGTCTCAACGGAGGCTGCCTCAATGGCTATTGCCGCTCTCAAGGTTCCCGCTGGCTACGCCGGATTTCCGTCCATGCGCGCCCCTTGCCGCCTCGATGCGCCGCCCTCGCAGGCGGTGCCCGGCAATGACCGCGCGGGCCCGGACAGCACCGCGCCTTGCTACCCGATCATCGAAGCGCTGATGGCCTGCGCCGCGCGGCCCGCCTACACGCCGCTGGACTGCATCCGCCTGGCGCTCGATGCGGCCGGCGCGCTGGGCCGCGACGATCCGGTTTCCTCGGTCCAGCCAACCCGCCTGCAAAGCTTCGATGGCGCGCTGTATCGCACGGGCACGGGCGCCTGGACCATCCTCTACAGCGATAGCCTGGCAGCGACGGATGTGCGCTTCATGATTGCGTACCTGCTGGGCCGGCAGCTTCTGGGTGGCAGCGAGCTGGATTACGTGGAGTGCACCAATGCCGAGCTGATGGCCATGCCAGACGATGACTCGGCCGGCGGGCTCGCCTATGCCTTTGCCAGCCGGCTGCTGATGCCGCTCAATGCCTGCCGCCTGGCCTTGCCCGGCGCGGTGGACCTCGATGTGCTGGACGCGCTGGCCGAGCGCCTCTGCCTGCCGGTGCATCACGTGGCGCGGCGCTGGCTGTCCTATACCTCGCACAAGGCCGTGCTGACGCTCAAGCGCGATGGCGCTGTGCTGGGCATGTGGGCGAGCGAGACGGCGTTCGGGCTGCGGGCCGATGACCTCGGTGGCGGCATGGGCGTGCGCACGGCGTCGCAGGCATTGTTGCTTGGCGACGGCGTGGGCATCGAGCTGGCCGTGGGCCCCAGGCACGTGGCAAGCCGGGCAGGCGCGCGCCAGCGCGCCGCCTTTCCCATCTGACGCGTTGGCGCGTCAGTGCTCGTGGTGCAGGTACCTGGCCTGCCGCGGCAGCCGGAAGCTGACCAGGAACACGATCACCATCATCGCTGTCACGTACCAGTAGAAGCTGGATTCGTGGCCCAGCGATTTCAGGTCCAGCGCGACATACTCGGCCGAGCCGCCGAAGATCGCGTTGGCCACGGCATAGGCCAGCCCCACCCCCAGCGCCCGGATCTCGGTCGGGAACATCTCGGCCTTCACGATGCCGCTGATGGAGGTGTAGAGGCTCACGATGGCCAGCGCCAGGGAGATCAGCGCGAAGGCGACAAAGGGGCTTTTCACGCTCCCGAGCGCCGTCAGGATCGGAACCGTGGCCAGCGTGCCGAGCGCGCCGAACAGCAGCATATTGGTGCGCCGCCCGATGCGGTCCGACAGCGCGCCGAAGAACGGCTGCATGCACATGTAGAAGAACAGGCAGCCGGTCATCACGTAGCTGGCGGTCTTGATCGACATGCCGGCCGAGTTGACCAGGTACTTCTGCATATACGTGGTGAAGGTATAAAAGATCAGCGAGCCGCCCGCCGTATAGCCAAGCACGGTGAAAAAGGCCGCCTTGTGGTTGCGGAACAGCTCCGTCAGCGTTCCGGCCTCCTTGCTCGCCCGGGTGGCGGCGGACGTCGTTTCATGCAGGGTGCGGCGCAGGAACAGCGCCACCACCGCCGTGATGGCGCCGATCACGAACGGGATGCGCCAGCCCCATGCCTTGAGCTCAGCCTCGTCCAGGAACTGCTGCAGCACCACCACCACGAGCACCGCCAGCAACTGGCCGCCGATCAGCGTGACGTACTGGAACGACGAAAAAAACCCCCGCTGGCCCTTGAGCGCCACCTCGCTCATATAGGTGGCGGTGGTGCCGTACTCGCCGCCGACGGACAGTCCCTGCAGCAACCGCGCGACCAGCAGCAGCGCCGGCGCCCAGGCACCGATGCTGTTGTAGGTGGGCAGGCTGGCGATCAGCAGCGAGCCGCAGCACATCATCGTCACCGAGATCAGCAGCGAGTTCTTGCGGCCATGCCGGTCGGCAATCCGCCCGAACAGCCACCCGCCAATCGGCCGCATCAGGAAGCCCGCGGCAAACACGCCGGCGGTATTCAGCAATTGCGCTGTCGGATCGGATTTGGGGAAGAAGGACCCCGCGAAGTAAATGGCGCAGAACGCGTAGACGTAAAAGTCGAACCACTCGACCAGATTGCCGGAAGACGCGGCCACGATCGCGTAGACGCGCTTGCGTTTTTCCTCGGCGCTCGGCGGCGCATCGAGCAGGGGGGCGGACAGGTCTGTCATGGTTTGTCTCTTCCGTTCGGCATGTCGCCCACGCTAACAAGCCGTGGTGCGAGATCGGCACGCAGAATTCCAGTGTAGTGCGATTGCGCCGTGATGGCGGCGCAGGGTGACCTGACTTGCACTACTTGGGGGGGGCGGAAGGGAATGGCTGGCGAGGTGGCTCGCTGCCCGTAGCGGCGGGGCGCCGGCCGAAAAACGCGTCTGGCCGCATCACGCGGCAGGGCTGGCGCCATGGGTCGCGGCAGCGGGGCGAGGCAATTGGCCAGGTCCGCTGCGTTTGACGTGAATGACGCCTATTGGTGGGTCTTGCTGAGTCTTGCTGTGTCTTACTGCGTTTTGTCTGCGTTACTGCGCTTCTTGCGGCCAGACTCCGTCCACATCCCTTAGCAGATGGCCTGCCAGGATGTAGTCGCCCAGCCGGGTCGCCTTGGCTTCGAGATCAAGCAGTTCATGGTCGGCAAGCGTGCCGAGATCGAACTGGCAATACAGATTGCGCTGCCTGAAGGTGGTCTTGGTCTTGGCCAGCCCTTCGATCAGGGCTTCGCGCGAATGGACAGCAATGCTCTCCTGTCCGCGGTATTGCACTTTGATGCCGCGTTTCTCTCCGAGCCGGCCGAGTTCGACGGCGTCCTGCCATCCGGTTTCATAGTCCAGCTCAAGCGCCAGCACATCTTTCGATGCGAGAAGCCGAAGCGCTTCTGCTTTGCTGCTAGCTCGCACTATTGACATCCACACCTCTTATATCGTCTTATACTGTACGAATATACAGTCAACGCGTCATTGCGGCAAGGGGTTGCCCCCAGGCCGTTGGGACTACTGCGCCAGCGGTGTCTTGCGCCGCCCTGCGTTGCCACCATTTTCCTCCAGTATTGCCCTTTAGGGGGCGGCCACGGCTTCGTTTGCCGGCCCGTCCGCCTTTATCGTCCTTATCGCCTTCATTGTCTTTATCGTCGCCCCGGCATCTTGCACTGCCGTGACAGAAAAATCTCCCGCATACACATGTACCACCCGCGCCGGGTCCAGGTGCTTGCGGATGGCCGCGTTGACCTGTTCGACGCTCGCCGTGGCGATACCTTGCTCGTATTGCGTGACAAAGCGCATCGTGCGCCCCAGAAATAGCTGGCTGGCGAGCGTGCCGGCCAACGTGGAATCGCTGGTGCGGGCCAGCATGCCTTGCTGCAGCAGGCCACTCTTGGCTTGTGCCAGCTCCTGCGGTGTGATGCCGGCGGCTGCCAGCCGCGACAGTTCCTCCTCCACGCCACGCTTGAGCTTGTCCAGGTTCTGCGGCGCATAAAGCGCTTGCATGCCGAAGCGCCCGTTGGTATCGAGCGCACCCACCTGAACGAAACTGCCGACACTGTAACTGATGCCGTCGCGTTGGCGCAGGCGATCCGCCAGCCGGCTCTTGAGCGCGCTGGCGCCGAACACACGATTGGCGATCACCAGGGCCGGATATTCCGGCGCATCGCTGGTCAGTGCCACCGGCAGCGCGGCCAGGTAGATGGCATTGGCCTTGTCCGGCGTCTCGCGGATCAGGTGGGCTGGTGCCAGCGGCACGAAGGGGCGCTCGATCCGGGCGTAGGGCGCCTGGGCCTGCCAGTCGCCGAACAGCGTGGCCAGTTGCGCCTGCGCCGCCTCGCGGTCGAAGTCACCGACCAGCGCCGCCTGGCCATGGCTTGCGCCGTAGAAGCGCGTGTGGAAGGCGCGCAGGTCGGACAGTTGCACTTGCCGCAGCGCCGCGATGTCCTCCTGCGGGGTGCCGACGTAGCGCGGATCCCCCAATGGGTAGGGATTGCCGTGACGGCCAAGCACGTTCGACGCGATTGCCTCGGGCTGGCCCAGGCCGCTCTCGATGCCGGCGATGGCGTTGGCGCGCAGGGTCTCGAACTCCGCGGCGGGCAGGCTCGGCTCGCGCAGGATGTCGCGCAGCAGCGCGAGCGTGTTGGCCAGCGTGTCGCGGCGCGCTTCAAAGCGCACAGTGACCGCCTCGGCATCGCCCTGGACCGACACCACCGCCTTGAGCGCGGACAGGCGGTCGGCGATCTGCTGGCGCTCCAGGCGGGCGGTGCCGCGCATCAGCATGGCGGCCGTGAGGCTGCCGACCGCGTCCTGGCCTTGCAGGCTGGTGACGTCACCCATGCGCAGGATCAGCGTGCCGTTGACAGTCTGGCCGCGGCTGGGCTTGGGCAGCAGCGCGAACTGCATGCCGTTGGCCAGCTTGCCGCGCAGCGTGTGCGCCTCGATATTGTCCGGGCTGGGATCAAAGGCGGCCACCGCGGCCTTGGACGGCTTGCCCTGGTAGGCCGCCACCAGCGCGGCGACGTCCGGCGCGGCGGGCATGGTGGCCCGGGCCAGCGTCTCGGCCGGCGCATCGCCGGGCATGTCGATGGGGATGAAGCGGCCGAGGGTGCGGTTACTGGCGCGCAGATAGTTCTGCGCGACCCGTTGCAGGTCCGCCAGCGTCACGCGCTCGGCCTGCTGGCGTGCCACCAGCAGCAGGCGCCAGTCACCCTTGGCGATGGCCTCGGACAAGGCGATGGCGTAGCCCGAAGGATTCTCCAGCAGGCGCTCGTAGCTGTTGAGCAGGCGGGTGCGGGCACGGTCCAGTTCCACCTGCGTCACCGGCCGGGCGGCAAAGCCCTCCACCTGCGCCACCAGCACCTGGCGCGCGGCTTCGAGGTCTTGCGTCTTGCTCAGCCCGGCGGCGAACAGCACCGAGCCGGGATCCTTCATGCCCGATACCGAGCCAGACTGCCAGCTGGCCTTGCCGCTCTCGACCAGCGCCTTGTACAGGCGCCCGCCCGAGCCATCGGTCAGGATATCGGCGAGCAACTGCAGGGCCACCGTATCCGGATGCGCGCCCGGCGCGATGTGATATTGCACCGCGACCAGCTGCGAGTCGCCCACGCGGCGCAGCGTCACCTCGCGCGCGCCCTCCTGCGGCGGCTCCACGGTGTACTGGACCGGCAGCGCGCGCGTAGGCCGGGGGATCGCGCCGAAGTACTGGCCGATGCGCGCGAGCGTGGCGGCCACGTCGAACTTGCCCGCCACCACCAGCACCGCGTTGTCAGGCTGGTAATAGCGGCGGTAGAACTCCTGCAGGTTGCCGATGGCGACGTGCTCCACGTCGCTGCGCGCGCCGATCGGCGCCTTGCCGTAGTTGTGCCAGCGGTAGGCGGCCGAGCGCATCTGCTGCATCAGCATGCTAGCGGGATTGTTCTCGGCGCGCTCCATCTCGTTGCGCACCACCGTCATTTCGCTGTCGAGCGCCTCGCGGGCGATAAAGCTGTTGACCATGCGGTCCGCTTCCATCTTCAGCGCCCAGTCGAGGTTTTCCTCGCTGGCGGTGAAGCTCTCGTAGTAGTTGGTGCGGTCGAACGCGGTGGTGCCGTTGAACTGCATGCCGCGGCGCGTGAGCTCCTGCGCAATGGTGTTGCCCGGCAGCGCCGGCGTGCCCTTGAACAGCAGGTGCTCGAGCAAGTGCGCCATGCCGGTCTCGCCATAGTTCTCATGGCGGCTGCCGACCAGGTAGGTCATGTTGACCGTGGCGACGGGCTGCGCAGCATCGGGCGCAAGCAGCACGCGCAGGCCGTTGGGCAGCCGGTACTCGGTAATGCCTTCCACGCTGACGACTTCCGCCGGCGCCGCGCCGGGCAGCTTCGCGGCAGCAGGCGCCGGCGCGTGGGCCACGCCCGGCGCGGCGTTTGCGGATACGCTGAAAGCCAGGGCTAGCAGCAGGGAAAGGCGCTTGATGACGAGACGCATGCGGAATTCGAAGTCTGGATTGGCTCCCTTGTCGCGGAGATCGGTACGATCCTGCGGGGCGCGGCAAGGCAGCGGCAAGGCTGGCCCGGTGGCCGATTCTAGCTGTTGCCGCGCCCGCAGGGCCATGCAGCCGCGTTTTCCAACCAGTGCGCAGTGAATTTGGGAATTTTCTGCACCCTTCAATATCTATGGCAGCGCACTGGCATCATCCATCGCCACTCTCGTCCTCCGGCACATCCATCGCGGCGGCCAGCTCACTCAACACCAGCGTCTCGTGCGCCAGCACGGCCACCAGCGAAAGCAGATGGGCCTGGGTCTCTTCAGCGAGGTTGCAGAAGGTGCCGCCCGCCGCGTTCTCGACGGCAACCGACAACAACGCATTGAGCTGCGCGGTTTTTTCGGCGGCGAGGCTTAGCGGGCTTTCGGATGGGGCATGCGCGGTCAGGAAGGTATCGCGGCCCGTGCGTTGGGCAGTGATGTTGTAGCGCGGGTAGTTATACATCGAGCGCCCTCCGTTGGGAGGCGCGCAGGCGCTGGTGGATGACGGAGAGCTTGGGGGATGCGATTTGCCTGGAATGGGCGAGCGAAGACTGGGGCATGGGAGTGCCTCCTTCTTAAGCGATTTCGACTCCGCTCCCCGCTGCTAATCGGGGTGGGCGGGCGCATGGCGAGGTTAGCAGACCGGTAAGAAGGAACCAGCGAGCCCGAAGGCTCCCCCGCCAAGGCCCGCCCATAGGGACGCGCGAAGGCGCGACGGACAAAAACCGCCTGGCGGCGGTTGTCCGCCTTCCTAAACGGGCTGCTAAACCCGGCCGCTGTGGTTGCAGCGACGAGCGGAGTATAGCGTCGCGAAATGCAGCCTAACCCAGCCGCAACAAAAAGTCACACCCGCTAGACCATTCAATAAATATTCATCGCAGATCCAGATTTGTCTCATAGATTCCGACGAGGAATTGCGCGCAAATAGAGGGGCGAATTTGCGCACAAGGCCCATCCTGAAGGAGATCGTATGCAGGAAGACAAACAGTCCATCGGCATCAGGGAGGCCCAACTCAACCATGAGGCGAAGAATTGCCTGCGTTGGCGACGAACTGGAGCGCGTTGCAGCGGAGGGCCTTGAATGCCCCAGGCACCTGCGCAAGCCCCGGAGTTCAGTCCGGGGTAAGCAGGGAATCTGGGGATTAGTGCGGTGCCTGCTGCTGCTCGATGTACTGCCGCAGGATATCCAATGGAGCCCCGCCACACGACGCCGCGAAGTACGACGGAGACCACAGCACGCCGCGACGTTTCAACCACGGATGGAAGTCCCCGAACTCCTGCCGCAGCAAACGGCTGGAAACGCCCTTGAGCGACGCGACGAGCGTGGATAGAGCCACCTTCGGTGGGTAGCTCACCAGAAGATGCACGTGGTCATGCTCGCCGTTGAACTCCACCAACTCCGCGTCGAAGTCCCGGCAGACACTTTCGAGAATTCGCCGCATCGCTTCAAGGTGCTCTTTCTTGAACATGTTGCGGCGATATCTTGCGTTAGTTTCGAATACAAAAATACACTTCGCGTCATGGGAACCGTAAAGACACTGAAGCTGCGCATCAAGGACAAGCACGCGAAAGCGATGCTTGCGATGGCACGCGACGTCAATACGGTCTGGAACTTCTGCAACGAAACCCAATACCGAAGCCTCAAGCGGTACTGCAACAAGCCGAAAGTCTGGTTGTCCGGTTTCGATCTCCAGAAGCTCACCGCTGG
>NZ_JBXASU010000091.1:0-28489 GCF_058809705.1 Cupriavidus sp. MPR-AND1C
CTACTTTCTTGTCTCGCCAAGAAAGTAGGCAAAGAAGCGACCCGGATGGGGCGAAAGCCTCCTCGTCGGAAGACAAAAAGAGCGGCCGGGGGCCAAACTCACATCGCCTTAAGGCGATGCTCAGACATGGCCCCCTCGTTTCCGCTCCTTTTGCCTTCCGCCGAGGCGCCCCATAACGGGAGAGGAAAGGCAGACGGCTCGCTGCGCATCGCGGGCGGGTGATTTCCGCCTGGGGGCGCAAATCACGGCTACACCGAATGGTGATCTGAGGGCATCGCTCTCGCGCTGGTTCGGCCGTGCTTCCCGCCTGGGGGCGGGAAACACCCATGCGCGATGCGAAGCGAGCCGTGTAGGTGTTCAGAGGCCGTATGGGGCGCCTCGGGATTTCACGAAAAGAGCGGAGAAGAGGGACCCATGTCTGAGTATCGCCTTAAGGCGATGCGAGTTTGGGTCCCGGCCGCTCTTTTGGTGAAATCCCGAGGGGGTGTCGCCCCATCCGGCGCGCCTTTTTTGCCTACTTTTTTGGCAAGACAAAAAAGTAGGTCGCCGCCCCGCAGGGGTGGTGAAACTGCAGTTGAAGTTGTAGTTGCCCTTGACGTTAAGCCGTTGAAGTTGAAGCTGATTTTGCAGTTGCAGTTGCAGTTGCAAGTTACAGCCAACCCATCACCCTATGCTCGCCTGAAAAACGCACTAACCACCAACCCAGTCGCCGGCGGCGGCCGATTCGCCAACATCAATCTTCCCCCATTTCGCTGCAAGATCCGATTAACGATCGACATCCCCAGCCCGGCGCCCTTGGCTTCGCTGCGTGCGCCATCGAGCCGGTAGAAGGGCCGGGTCAGCAAGGGCAATTGCGCTTCCGGCACGCCGCTGCCGTGGTCGGCCACGGTCAGCACGGCTTCCTTGTCTTCGATGCGGGTGCTGATCTCGACCACGGCTACGCCGTTGTCTTCGTCCTTGGCGTAGCGGCGCGCGTTTTCGACCAGGTTGTCCAGGATCCGCTGGACTTCCATGCGGTTGGCGACGGCCATGACGGGGTCGCCGGCGCGGACATGGACGCGTACGTCGTCGTGCGCGCCATAGACGCCGACGGCGTCTTGCACGAGTGCGGACAGATCGACGGGTTCGACCGTTTCCAGCGCGGGGCGGGCGTAGTTGAGGAACTGGCCGATGATGGCGTCCATCTGTTCGATGTCGGCGATCATGGCTTCGCGCGTGGTGTTGTCCACGGGGGACATCTCGGTTTCCAGCCGCAGGCGCGTCAGCGGCGTGCGCAGGTCGTGCGAGATGCCGGCCAGCATGACGACGCGGTCGTCGTCGAGCTGGCGCAGGTCGCGCACCATCTGGTTGAAGCTGTGGTTGGCCTGCGCCACTTCGCTGGCGCCGTGCTCAGGCAGGGTGGGCGGGTCGCCGCCGCCGCCGATGGCGCGTGCCGCGTTGGCCAGCCGCTTGAGCGGGTGGTTGACCAGCGACGTGATGAAGGCTGCGCCGATGATCGACAGCAATAGCGCGGCGATGCTCCACCAGAGCCACTGGATGCCGGGCACGCGCTCGAACCGTTCGGGGCTGATCGCCACCCAGTAATCGTCGCCCTCGATCTCGAAACTCACCCATACGCCGGGAATGTCGTTCACGGTGGTGGCGATCACGGTCTCTTCGCCGAGCCGGCTGCGAATCTCCTGCTGCACCAGCTGGGTCAGGAAGGGGTTCGTGGTGGGCACGGAGAAATCGTCGTCTTTCTCGCGCGGGTAGACCTTGATGCCCTCGTTTTGCACCAGGTCGAGCAGCAGGAAACGCCGCCGCGCGGGATCGGAATAGAGCAGGGCGGCGCGCGTGAGCTTGACCACGCTGACCACTTGCATGGCGATCTGCTGGGCGCGCGGCGCGCGTTCGAAGAGCCGATAGCTCTGGAACCAGATACCCAGCGAGATCGCCAGCAACAGGGCGATCAGCATGAAGGTTCGCCAGAACAGCGAACCGAACAGGCGCGTAGCCGTGCGGCTGATGACAGTCGCCACGATGCGCGGCGCCTTACTTCACGCCATCGGGGATGAAGACGTAGCCCAGGCCCCAGACCGTCTGGATGAAGCGTGGGTTGCCAGGATCGGGCTCGATCAGCTTGCGCAGCCGTGAGATCTGCACGTCCAGGCTGCGGTCGAATACCTCGTACTCGCGGCCGCGTGCCATTTCCATGAGCTTCTCGCGCGACAGCGGCTGACGCGGATGCCGGGCGAAGACCTTGAGCACCGAGAATTCGCCGGTGGTCAGGGTGATCTCTTCGTCATTTTTGGTCAGCGTGCGGGTAGCGAGATTCAGCACGAAATCGCCAAAGGCGAAGGTTTCCGGGGTTTCGGAGGGCGCGCCGGGGACTTCGGCGGGGCCTTTGCGGCGCAGCACGGCGTGGATCCGCGCGATCAGTTCGCGCGGGTTGAAGGGCTTCGGCAGGTAGTCGTCGGCGCCCATTTCGAGGCCGACGATGCGGTCGACGTCCTCGCCCTTGGCGGTGAGCATGATGATGGGCGTCTGGTCGTTGGCGCCGCGCAGGCGCCGGCAGATCGACAGGCCGTCTTCACCGGGCATCATCAGGTCGAGCACTAGCAGGTCGAAACGCTCGCGCAACCAGAGCTTGTTCATCGCGGTGGCGTTCTCAGCTACCAGTACGGTGAAGCCCTGTTCGCCAAGGTAACGGCGCAGCAGGTCGCGCAGACGGGGGTCGTCGTCCACGACGAGAATCTTGTGACTGGTATTTTCCATGGCGGTATCTTAGCGACAAACGCTTTCGGTCAAAATGGCTTAACAAAAGGTTACATACTTTACCCCGAGGTATGAAGGCGCGCATCCACCCTGCGTTTAAACTGCCGCATACCGTTTCCGTAGCCAGTCCCACGGGGATTTCGTGGGCGTCCGCCGTGTAGTTCACTGCCATGACGTGGCGAGGCGGGGCTACTGGATGTCCGGCTTCCGGCGGTCCTGTAACCACCGTTTTCGAAGCCCAAACCGCCATTATCAATGAAAGTTACCCGCAAGCGCGCCGGGCATACCCTTTCCCGCGCCGGCGCGACTGTTGCGCTGTTGCTTGCCGCTAGTGCGGGGCACCCGCAATCGCCTGGCATGGCGCATTTGTTCCCGGGCGCTGGCAAGCCAGCAGGCCGCGAGACCGCGCCGCGCAACGAGCGCGAGCGCTACAGCCAGGACGAGGCGCGAGCGCGCGCCGGAAAGACCCGCGGCGAGCGTGGCATGAACGAGCGCCTGCCCCACGCGTTCCCGAACGACAAGCTCTCGCCCGACGAGCGGCGCAAGCTGCGCCAGAACCTGTACGAACTCGGGCGGGAGATGTACCAGGGGGGCTAGTGTCGAGGCACGCGAACATGCGTGCAGCTTGGCACGGTGCGCGCCGAGCGCGATATCGGCGTGCGTCCTGCTTAAGCGCCATAGCCTCACAGCCCCATAACCTCACAGCCTCATGGCAGGCCGGCATGCGGCACTTCGACTTCCGTCATCAGGATACGACCCTCGCGTGAAGCGCGCCGCTGCGCCTCGTCGAAGTTCGGCGCGGCGGCCAGGAACAACGTGGTGCCACGCGGGCCACCGAGGGCGGCCGCGAAGATGCCGGTCCCGCAGGCAATCTCCTCATCGATGCGCCCGCCCGGCATCACCCGCAATACGCGATTGCCGATGGCGTCAGCCACCCAGAGCGCACCTTGCTCATCTTGGGCGCACCCGTCCGGCGCCACCTTCGCGCCGCCCAGCACCTGGCCGAGATCCGAACCAGCGGGCTGGCTGCCGAAGAGGGCCCAGTCACGGCGCGGGCCCAGCGAGCCATCCGCGTGCAGATCGAAGGCCGAGATGCGATTGCCCAGGGTCTCGCCCACCACCAGGGACTTGCCGTCCGGCGTGATGACCGAGCCATTGGGGAAGAACAGGCCATCGGCTACCACGGTCACCGCGCCATCCGGGTCGACCCGCGCCAGGCTCGCGGTGCGCATCGGGGCGCCGGCCATCAGGTCGAAACCGAAATTGCCCACATAGGCGCGGCCATGCTGGTCGACCACCATGTCGTTGAGGTGCCCGCTGGCGACGCCGGACAGGTCGGCGTGTACTACGAGGCCGCCGTCCGGTTCCCGGCGCAGCAGTTTGCGGTCGCGCATGGAGACGATCAGCAGGCGCCCGTCCGGCAGCCATCCCATGCCGGATGGCTGCTGCGGCACTTCGGCGATCTGTTCGACGGCGCCATCCAGGCTTACCGCCATCACCCGATGGGTATAGAAATCCGACAGCCAGAGCCGGCCGTCGTGCCAGCGCAGTCCTTCCAGAAAGGTGTGCCCCTCGGTCAGGACCGATAGTTCCCGGTGCGCCATGCGGTGTCTCCATTGTGATCTTTCGATCTTGTGATTGGTGTGCCTACATCCAATACGATTTGTGCCGGGACCGCAAGCGCGCCGCGGTGGGGTCAGGCGCGGGGCTGGAAATGCCGCAGGAAGTCGACGAAGACCTCGGCCGCGAGGTGGGCGTCGTCGGCGGTGATGGTTTCCAGCGGGTTGTGGCTGATGCCGCCGTTGCCGCAGCGCACGAACAGCATCGCCACGTCGGTCATGCGCTGCATCATCATGGCGTCGTGGCCGGCGCCCGAGGGCAGCTCGAACGCATCCAGGCCGCGCTTCTTGAGCACCGCGCCGAACTGGTCCATCAGCCAGCGCGCGCAGGGCGCGTTGTTGACCGGCGTCACCCGCTCAATCGCGGCGCCGAGGCCGCGACGCTCGGCGATGGCCTGGATGCCGGCCACGATGTCGGCAATGGCGGCTTCGCGGATGCTGTCTTCGCCGGCCCGGATATCCATCGAGAACACGCATTCGGCGGGGATGACGTTGCTCGACCCGTTGGGCACCTGCAGCTGGCCCACCGTGCCCACCAGCGTCGGCACTTGCCCGCAGCGCTGCTCTACCAGCAGCACCATCTCGGCTGCCGCCGCCGCGGCGTCCTTGCGCAGGGTCATGGGCGTGGTGCCGGCGTGGCTGGCCAGGCCCTCCACGCGGACCTGGAAGCGGCTGCTGCCGGCAATCTGCGTGACCACGCCCAGCGGCAGGCCGTGGTGCAGCAAGACCGGGCCTTGCTCGATATGGACTTCGACAAAGCCATGCAGGCTGGCGGGGTCCACCGCCGCGGCGCGCAGCGCATCGACGCCGCCCGCGCCCGGCAGGCCAGAGGCGGCCAGGGCTTCGCGCAGCGTCACGCCGTCGGCGTCGGCACGATCCAGCAGGGCCGGGTCGAAGCGGCCGGCCAGCACGCTGCTGGCCAGGAAGCTGGTCTTGAAGCGCAGGCCTTCTTCCTCGGCAAAGCCCACGACCTCGAAGTGATAGGGCAGGCGGATGCCGGCCGCGTTGAGCGCCCCAACCACCGCCACGGGCAGCAAGATGCCAAGCCGGCCGTCATAGCGCCCGCCGTTGCGCACGGTGTCGAAGTGCGAGCCCGTCATCAGCACGCGCGCGCCATCGCCCACGGCAGGATCGGCGGCGTAGCGGCCGATCACGTTGCCGATGGCGTCGATGCGGACCTGCATGCCCGCCGCCTCCATCCATGCCGCCAGCTGGGCCTGCGCGGCGCGGTGGGCCGGGGTCAGGTAGGCGCAGGTCAGGCCGCCTTCCATATCCGAGAAGCGGGCCAGCGCCGCGGCCTGGTCGAGAATGGTCTGGCCAAGCGGGAGGAGTGGGGAGGCGGATCGGGTCATGGCAGCTCGGGCATTGAAGGCATTGACAGCATTGAAGGCAGCGAAAGCAGCGAAAGCAGCGAAAGCAGGTAGCGGTGCAAAAGGCAGGACGTGGCGTTCAGCGGTTGCGCATCCACGTTTTCCACGCGACCCACAGCTTGCGCATGGGCGTGAGCGAGATGCGCTGGTTCAGCACCTGGAACTCGCTCGCCTCCAGCTCGTCCAGCAGCGTCTGGTAGATCGCACCCATGACCAGGCCAGCGCGCTGGGCGCGGCGCTCGGCAGCGGGCAACAGCGCCAGCGCCTCGCGGTACAGCGTGCGGGCCTGCTCGGCCTGGTAACGCATCAGCGCGACGAAGCGATCGGAGTGCGTGGCCTGGTTGACCTCGGAGACCGGCACCTGGAAGCGCTGCAGCGTGTTGACCGGCAGGTAGATCCGGCCGCGCCGGGCGTCCTCGCCCACATCGCGCAGGATATTGACCATCTGCAGCGACAAGCCCATCTTTTCAGCGTATTCGAGCGTGCGCGGATCCGTGTGGCCGAGGATGCGGGCGCTCATGGTGCCGACCACGCCGGCCACGCAATGGCAATAGCGCGCGAGCGCGATGTCATCCAGGTAGCGCGACTGGTTGAGGTCCATCTCCATGCCTTCGAGCACTTCGTTGAACATCGGCTGGGTCAGCCCATAGGCTTGCGCGTGCGGCTGCAGCGCCTTGGTCACGGGATGGGTCGGCGCGCCGTTGAACATCTGGGCGAGCTCGTTGCGCCACCAGGCCAGTTTTTGATAGGCCACGCTGGCGTCCTGGGTGTCGTCCACGACATCGTCGACCTCCCGGCACCACGCATAGAGGGCGGTAATGGCCTGCCGCCGCTCGGGCGCCAGGAACAGGAAGCTGTAATAGAAGCTGGAGCCGCTCTGCGCGGCTTTCTCTTGGCAATACTGATCGGGCGTCACGCCAGGCTCGGGTCGGTGAATTGGGGGGCTATTGGGGGGCTAGTGCCTGCGCTGTCGCCCCGGCAACCTGGCCGGCGCGGGGTGGCCGGTGTGGCGAGATGGCGCGATGGGCTAGCTAGGGGGGCCGTGCCAGGAGCCGCGATTTCCCGTCGTCAAGCCATTCCACGGCAGGGGACAAGGCAGCGCGGGCGACGGACCGGATTGTAACATCGCCCTCCCGGCGGCAGCGGCCAAGGGCGAGGGCGCCGTCGCGCGCTTCGGCCTGCGCGGATATCCAGCGCTGCGGCATTTGGCCGCGCCCGGCGCGATTCCCGCGTCCGACTTGGGACCCAGGGAGCGCACCACGTTTGAAAAGTGCGTTTCCGGTATCCCCCTGCGCGCGCCATTTGACGCTTTCGGCTTCACGCCGTTACATTACTGACCGGTGAGTTATTAACCGCCGCCGCTCCGCGCCGTGCCTGCCGCAGTGCAAACAGTGCCACCCCAACAGTGCCACCGATCTAACGCTTAACTCATGCCAGTGCCTCATCCCGGGCCGGAAGTTGCGGCCATTGAAGTGCCTTTTTCCACGCTTTGCGGTGCGAACGCGTTCGCGGCCGGCTTGCGCATGCGCGGTCGCGGCGCGCTGGTGACCCTGCTGCTGCTCGCCGGGGTGGCGCTGGCGGGTTGCAGCCGTGAGGCAGAAAAGGCGCCAGAGATCCGCCCGGTGCGCCTGATGCAGTTGCAGCCGGGGGCAGGCAAGACGGAGGTCGAGTTCTCGGGCGATGTGCGGCCCCGGATCGAGTCGCGGCTAGGCTTTCGCGTGGGCGGCAAGATTGCCGCGCGCCTGGTCGACGTGGGCGCCACGGTGCGCAAGGGCCAGCCGCTTGCCCGCCTGGACCCCACCGACCTCGGCCTGGCGGAAGCCGGCTCGCGGGCCCAGTACGACGCGGCCAAGACCGACCGCGACCTCGCCGAGGCCGATCTGAAGCGCTACAACGAGCTGTTCGCCAAGAAGTTCATCAGCGCGGCCGAGCAGCAACGCCGCCAGGCCACCTTTGACTCCGCCGCCTCCCGCCTGCGCCAGGCCGAGGCGGGGCTGCGCAACCAGTCCAACCAGACCGCCTACGGCGTGCTCGCCGCCGACGCCGATGGCGTGGTGACCCTGATCGAGGCAGAAGTCGGCCAGGTCGTGGCGGCCGGCCAGTCGGTCGTGCGGGTGGCGCAAACCGCAGAGAAAGAGGTCGCGGTTGGCCTGCCGGAGGATCAGGTCGAGCGCCTGCGCGGCATCTCCGATGTCACCGTGCGCACCTGGGCCGAGCCCGGCCGGGCGCTGCCAGGCCACGTGCGCGAGATTTCGCCAATGGCCGACCCGGTGACGCGCACTTACGCGGCGCGCATCAGCGTGCCCAATCCACCGGCTGACTTCAAGTTCGGCATGACCGCCGTGGTCACCTTCACCCGCACCAGCGACGATGCCGCGCTGCGGGTGCCGCTCTCCGCGCTGCTGCAAAAGCAGGGCAGCAACCAGGTCTGGGTGTATGACACGGCGACGGGCGCCGTGCAGCCGGTCAACGTGACATTGGGCGAGCTTCAGGGCAACGAGATTCAGGTCAGGCAGGGGCTGTCGCCCGGCCAGACCATCGTCACCGCGGGCGTGCACCTGCTCAAGCCCGGGCAGAAGGTCAAGCCGCTGCAGGCCGTGGCGCCCACGCCGGCCGTGCGCAACTAAGGCGCCGGCATGGATCACTCCCGTTTCAACCTGTCCCGCTGGGCCCTGGAGCACCAGCCGCTGACCCGTTACCTGCTGGTGGTGCTGTTGCTGGGCGGGCTCTTTGCCTTTTTTCAGCTCGGCCAGGACGAAGACCCGCCTTTCACCTTCCGCGTGATGGTGGTGCAGGCGTTCTGGCCCGGCGCCACCGCCGAGCAGATAGCGGTGCAGGTCACCGACAAGATCGAGCGCCAGCTGCAGGAAGTGCCCTACGCCGACAAGATCCGCAGCTTCTCCAAGCCCGGCGAGACCACGGTGATCTTCCAGCTCAAGGACACCGCGCCGGCCAAGGACACCGCGCAGATCTGGTACACCGTGCGCAAGAAGGTCGGCGACATCGCGCAGACGCTGCCGCCGGGCGTGCGCGGGCCGTTCTTCAATGACGAGTTTGGCGACGTGTATGGCTCCATCTACGCGCTCTCGGCCGACGGCTTCAACTACAAGGAGCTGCGCGAGTACGCGGACCTGGTGCGCCAGCAGCTGCTGCGTGTGCCGTCCGTCGCCAAGGTGTCGCTGATCGGGCTGCAGGACGAGAAGGTCTACATCGAATTCAACCAGGCGCGCTTTGCCCAGCTCGGGCTGGACATCAATGCGATCGCCGACCAGATCTCGCAGCAAAACAGCATGACCGCCAGCGGCGTGCTGGTGACCCCGGGAGACAACCTGCAGGTGCGCTTGTCGGGCCAGTTCGCCAATGTGGCCGACCTGGAAAACCTGGTGCTGCGCGGCCCCAACGGCATTGCCAATATCCGCCTGGGCGATATCGCCCATGTGTACCGTGGCTATGTCGATCCGCCGGCCAGCAAGATGCGCTTCCAGGGCAAGGAGGTGATCGGGCTGGGCATCTCGATGGAGCGCGGCGGCGACATCATCGCCATGGGCAAGAACCTGCGTGCCGCGATGGGCGGCTTGCGCGGGCAGCTGCCCGTCGGCATCGAGCTGGATCAGGTGCAAAACCAGCCCGAAGCCGTGGAGCGGTCGGTGGGCGAGTTCGTGCACGTGCTGATCGAGGCCGTGGTGATCGTGCTGGGCGTGAGCTTTGTCTCGCTCGGGCTGCATACCAAGCCGCTGCGCATCGATGTGCGCCCGGGCCTGGTGGTGGCGCTGACCATTCCGCTGGTGCTCGCCGTCACGTTCCTGTTCATGAACATCTTCGGCATCGGCCTGCACAAGATATCGCTCGGGGCGCTGATCGTGGCGCTGGGGCTGCTGGTCGACGACGCCATCATCGCCGTGGAGATGATGGTGCGCAAGCTGGAGGAGGGCTTCTCCAAGATGGAAGCCGCCACCTTCGCCTACACCTCCACCGCCATGCCGATGCTGACCGGCACGCTGATCACCGCCGCCGGCTTCCTGCCGGTGGGGCTGGCGCGCTCCACCGTGGGCGAGTACACCTTCGCCATTTTCGCCGTGACCGCGATGGCGCTGGTGCTGTCGTGGCTGGCCGCGGTCTACTTCACGCCCTACCTGGGCTACCTGCTGCTCAAGGCGCGGCCCGCCGGCGAAGGCGAGCAGCACGAAGTGTTCGATACGCCGTTCTACAACCGCTTCCGCCGCCTGGTGCACTGGTGCGTGACGTGGCGCAAGACGGTGATCGTCATCACGCTGGTGGCCTTTGGCCTCGGGCTTTACGCCTTCAAGTTCGTGGAGAAGCAGTTTTTCCCGGACTCGAGCCGCCCGGAGCTGATGGTGGAGCTGTGGCTGCCGGAGGGCACCAGCTTTGCGCAGACCGAGGCCGAGGCCAAGCGCTTCGAGGCCGCGCTGCGCGGGGACCGCGAGATTGCCAGCCTGACCACCTTTGTCGGCAGCGGCGCGCCGCGCTTCTACCTGCCGCTGGACCAGATCTTCCCGCAGACCAATGTGGCGCAGGTGATCGTGATGCCGGCCGAAGTCGCGCTGCGCGCCCGGGTGCGCCAACGCGTGGTGGACCTGCTGGCGCGCGATTTCCCGCAGTTGCGCGGCCGCGTCAAGCTGCTGCCGAACGGCCCGCCCGTGCCCTATCCGGTGCAGTTCCGCGTGATCGGGCCGGACGCGGCCGGCGTGCGCAAGCTGGCCGACGAGGTCAGGGCGGTGGTGAGCGCCAACCCCAACACCGTGGGGGTCAACGACAACTGGAACGAGAGCGTCAAGGTGCTGCGCCTGGACATCGACCAGGACCGCGCGCGCGCGCTCGGCGTCAGCACCACCGCGATTGCGCGGGTGACCCAGACGGTGCTGACCGGCATGGCGGTGGGGCAGTACCGCGATGGCGACAAGCTGATCGATATCCTGATGCGCGCGCCGCGCAACGAGCGCGACGCCATGTCCGACCTGCAGAACGTGCAGGTGCCCACCGCCAGCGGCCGCGTGGTGCCGCTGACCCAGGTCGCGCGCATCGCTTTTCGTTCCGAGCCGGGCGTGATCTGGCGCGAGAACCGCGACTTTGGCGTGACCGTGCAGGCCGACGTGGCCGAAGGCATCCAGGGTCCCACCGTAACGGCGCAGATCAATCCCAGGCTGGACAAGCTGCGCGCGCAGCTGCCGGCGGGCTACCGCATCACGGTGGCCGGGGCGGAAGAAGAAAGCGGCAAGGCCGGCGCGTCGATCGCCGCGCAGCTGCCGCTGTGCATCTTCCTGATCTTCACGCTGCTGATGCTGCAGCTGCACAGCTTCTCGCGCTCGCTGATGGTGTTCCTGACCGGGCCGCTTGGCCTGATCGGCGCCGCCGCCACGCTGCTGCTGCTCAACGCACCGATGGGCTTTGTCGCGCAGCTTGGCATCACCGCGCTGCTTGGCATGATCATCCGCAACTCGGTGATCCTGGTCGACCAGATCGAGCAGGACATCCATGCCGGCGAGCCGGTGTGGGATGCCATCGTCGAATCCGCCGTGCGGCGCTGCCGCCCGATCATCCTGACCGCGGCGGCGGCCGTGCTGGCCATGATCCCGCTGTCGCGCTCCGTGTTCTGGGGGCCGATGGCGGTTGCCATCATGGGCGGGCTGGTGATTGCGACGGCGTTGACGCTGCTGTTCCTGCCGGCGTTGTATGCGGCCTGGTTCCGGGTCAAGGCGCCGGAGCCGGGCGGGGCGGTGCTGGCACGCTGAGCGCGCGCCCGGGCGTGCTCTGGCGGTAGCGCCGCCAGGCACGCTCCCTATCTCACATCAGCTCGAAGCTGACGTCCTGCGCGCCTTCCCACAACACCTTGGTGCCTAGCGCGCGCAGGTTCTCCTTGCCTTGCACGATCGTCAGGAAATGGTTGCCCGCCAGCTGGCCCAGCTTGCTGGCGAAGCAGCAGCTGCCATACGCCAGGATGATCTCGGTCTCGCTGTAGCCGCCGGGATAGAACAGGATGTCGCCGACCGAGGGGTGGCTGGTGTGGTTCTCGAAATCCACGCCCAGCTTGAACTCGCCCAGCGGGATCCAGCAGCCTTCGCCGCTCCAGCGCACATGGATCAGCTTTTGGCGGTAGGGCAGCAGCCTGGTGAAGGCCGCAACGGTGAGGGGGGCGTCGGGATGGGTTTCGGCGACGAACTGGTAGCCGCCGGCGGTAATGCGGATCTGGGCCATTCAGGCTCTCCTGGGGAAATCGGGGTGGTTGCTCAGCTTAGCGCGGCGACCAGCTTTTCGGCAAATGCAATCAGGCTGCGGTCGCTGCCGGCCGGGCCCATCAGCGAGATGCCCAGCGGTGCGCCAGCGCGGCCGGCCAGCGGCAGGCTCAGGTGCGGGAAGCCGGACAGCGGCGCCAGGCACAGCGTTTGCGCCGAGAGGTTGCGGTAGGTCTCAAGTTCCTCGCCGGCGGCGTCGGACAGCGGGGCGATGTCGGGCATGGTCGGCAGGATCAGGATGCCGTCGTCGCCAAGCAGCGCCGCCAGATGCGCGGTAAAGGCGCGGCGAATCACGCTGGAGGCTTCGAACCGGGCTTCGGTGACGCCCTTGGAGAACGCAAAGCGCGCGGCCACGTCGGGGCCCAGCTGCAGGCCGTACTGCTCGATCATGGCGCCGTCGGTCTGCCAGGCTTCCCATCCCTGCACATAGCGGAAGGCCCACCAGATGTCTTCCAGGGGGCGGTCCGCCACCGTGACGGGCGTGGCCTTGCCGAAGGCGGCCTCGATGCCGCCGACCACCGGCAGCAGCGCGTCCAGCGCGGCGGCGGTGGGCAGGCGCAACAGGTCTTCGGCCAGCAGCAGGCGCGGGCTGGCGGGCAGGGGCCGGGGGTCGCTGCCGAGCAGCACGTCGGCCACGCGGGCGAAGGTGCCGATGTCGCGTGCGAAGAAGCCGCAGGTATCAAGGCTCTCGCTCAGCGCCAGGGTTTGTGCCAGCGAGATCCGGCCAAAGGTGGGGCGGATGCCGAACAGCCCGCAGTGGCTGGCCGGCGCGCGCACCGAGCCGCCAGTGTCGGTGCCGAGCGCAAAGTCGCAGAGCTTGTTGGATACCGCCGAGGCCGAGCCGGAGGACGAGCCGCCCGTGATGCGCCCCGGCGCCGCGCCGTTTACCGGCGCGCCATAGTGGGCATTCTTGCCGTTCATCGAGAACGCCAGCTCATCCGTATGGGTCTTGCCGACGAAGGCCGCGCCGGCATCCAGCAGCCGCTGCACGGTAGGCGCGGTGGTGGACTTGATGCCCGACATGGCCAGCACATGGGGATTGCCGCCGCCGGTTGGGTAGCCGGCTACGTCGAACAGATCCTTGGCGGCAAAGGTCAGGCCGGCGAGCGGGCCGCTGGCCGCATTGGCGACGGGTGCGTCAGGGTAGGGGAGGAAGGCGTGGGAGGGATGGCTGGCCAGGGTCATGGATGCGCTTAGCGGTGAAGGTGAAGGTGAGGGCTGGGGTAGCAATCAGTAAGGGCGATATTGGCACGGAACGCACGGCATGCCGTGCAGTCACGAACGGTTGACAGCGCTTACGCCAGGGCCTCGGCACGGGCGATGGGCTCACTGGCCAGCACACAGCTCACGCTATGCCCGCCACCCAGCGCGGTCGCCCGCGGCACCGCCTCCAGGCATTGCGCGCGCGCGTGCGGGCAGCGCGGGGCAAAGCTGCAGCCTGGCGGCAGGGCCGACAGATCGGGCGGCGAGCCGGCGATGGTCTGCAACCGCTGGCCGCGGTCCATGCCGTGCTGGCGGCTTTGCAGCAGCGCCATCGTATAGGGATGGCGCGCGGCGCGCAGGATGGTGCGGATCGGGCCTTCCTCGACGATGCGCCCGCCGTACATCACGGCGACGCGGTCGGCGATTTCCACGGCCGCGCCGATGTCATGGGTGACGAACACGATCGACAGGCCAAGCTCGCGCTGCAACTCGCGCAGCAGGATCAGCACCTGGATCTGCACGGTGGCGTCCAGCGCAGTGGTCGGCTCGTCGGCCAGCAGGACCTTGGGGTTGGCCGACAGCGCCAGCGCGATCATGGCGCGCTGGCGCATGCCGCCGGACATCTCATGCGGATAGGCCGCCAGGCGCCGCTCCGGGCCGGGAATGCGCACGGACTCCAGCGCGCGCAGCGCACGCTGGCGCGCCTCGGCGGCGGACACGCGGGCGTGGGTGCGGATGCACTCGATGATCTGCTGGCCGATGGTGTAGACCGGGTCCAGCGCCAGCAACGGTTCCTGGAACACCATCGCTACCTTGCCGCCGCGCAGCCGGGCAAGGCCACGGCCATCGAGGGCGGTGACGTCGGTGCCGTCGATGCGGATCTCGCCTTCCATGCGGGTGCGGCGCGGCGGGTGCAGGCGCATCAGCGCGCGCAGCGTCACGCTCTTGCCGGAGCCGGATTCGCCGATCAGGGCGAGGGTCTCGCCAGGCGCCACCTCAAGCGATACGCCGCTGACGGCGCGAATGGTCTTGCCGCCGCCGGAGAAGGTCACGCGCAGGTCGCGCACCGACACCATGGGGGCGGCTGCCTGGGGGTGGGTGCTGTGGTTGGGTGCGGTCACGGGTACGCTCACGGGTGCAGTCATGGGTACGTTCACGGGTGCATTCACGATTTGGCCCTCAGGGTGCTGCAACGAGCGGGCTGGCGGCCGCGGGCATCTGCCGGCTGTGGCCGCCGTCCACGTTAGCCATCAGGCAGGCCACCGGATGCCCCGCCAGCGCGTCGGACAACTGCGGCGCGCGGCGCGAGCAAACGTCCTGCGCCATGGCGCAGCGCGGATGGAAGCTGCAGCCGGATGGCGGGTTGATCGGGTTGGGCGGGTCTCCCGCCAGCGGCGCAACCTGGGTGCGGTGATCCGGGTCCATCGCCGGCATCGAGGCCAGCAGCGCGCGCGTGTAGGGATGCGCGGGGTTGGCGTAGAGCGTTTCGGTGTCGCCCACCTCCACGACCTTGCCCAGGTACATCACCATCACGCGGTCGCACAGGTAGCGGATCACGTTCAGGTCGTGGCTGATGAAGACGTAGGTAAGGTCGAACTCGGCCTTGAGCTCGAGCAGCAGGTTGAGCACCTGCGCCTCCACCGATTTGTCCAGCGCCGACACGGCTTCATCGAGAATCACCAGGCGCGGGCGCAGTACCAGCGCCCGCGCGATATTCACCCGCTGGCGCTGCCCGCCGGAGAGTTCGTGCGGATAGCGCCCGGCAAAGCGTGTCGGCTCCAGGCCCACGCGATCCAGCAGGGCGCGCGCGCGCGCGCTGGCTTCGGCCGCGTCGATGCCGTGCACGCGCGCGGTAAAGGCGATCGATTCCTCGATGGTCAGGCGCGGATTGAGCGAGGAGTAGCTGTCCTGGAACACCATCTGCACCTGGCTGCGGTAGCGCTTCATCGGCAACTGCGCCGACCCCACGCCCAGCGCATCGAAAATCAGCTCGCCGCTGTTTTGCTCGATCAACTGCATCAGCAGGCGCGCGGTGGTGGACTTGCCGCAGCCGGATTCGCCGACCACGCCCAGCGTTTCGCCCTTTCTCACTTCGAAGCTGACGCCGTCGACGGCGCGGACTTCGCCACCGCTGCGCCAGGGTAGTTTCGACTTGAGCGGGAAGTGCTTGATCAGGTCGCGCGCGATCACCAGTGGTTGCGCGGGGCCGCCGACGTCGGTGTTGGCCAATGCATCGGGTACCGTGTCTTGCAAGGTTTCCATCATGGCGTCAGTCCTTGATTTCCATCGCCGAGCGAATGCCATCGGCGAGCAGGTTGAAGGAGATCGAGGTCAGGAAGATCATGGCGCCGGGCAGGGCGGCAACCAGCGGCTGCGTGTAGATTGCCGTGCGCAGCGTGTTGAGCATCAGGCCCCATTCCGGCTCGGGCGGCTTGACGCCGAGGCCGAGGAAAGACAGGCCCGAGGCCAGGATCATCGACACCGAGATCAGGCTGGTGGCGTAGACAAAGATCGGCCCCAGCACATTGTTGAGCACGTGGGCGCGCACGATGGTCAGCGACGACGCCCCCGAGGCGCGCGCCGCATCGACGAACTCGCGATTGCGCACCTGCGTGGTCACGCTCTCCGCCACGCGCACGATCTGCGGCACGAACACGATGGTGAGCGACAACAGCGCATTGCCCACGCCCGCGCCCAGCGTGCCCGACAGCGCGATGGCCAGCAGCACCGAGGGGAAGGCGTACAGGATGTCGACCAGCCGCATGATCACGGTATTGGTCCAGCCGCCGGCATAGCCCGCGACGATGCCCAGCGCGCTGCCGATCACAAAGGCGATCAGCACCGGCGTGATGCCCATGAACAGCGACAGCCGCGCGCCCAGCATCAGACGGGACAGCAGGTCACGCCCCAGCTCGTCGGTGCCAAGCAGGTAGTGCTCCGTGCCGATCGGCTTGAGGCGCTTCATGATCGAGGCGGCGTACGGATCGGCCGGCATCAGCACGGGCGCGAAGATCGCCATCAGCACCAGCGCCAGCACGATCAGCGCGGCCAGCATGGCCACTTTGTTGCGCAGCAGGCGTTTGCCCACCGTGGCCCAGTAGCCGGGCGAGCGCTGCACGACGGGCACAAGGGCGGGTTTTTTCAGCGTCATTTCCATGGGGGCTCCCGGGTTTCCTGGATGGCGTCAGTTGCGCTGGATGCGCGGGTCGAACAAGGTCTGCAGCGCATCGACCAGCAGGTTCAGCAACACGAAGAACACGGCGAGCACCAGGATGGTCCCCTGCAGCAGCGGAAAGTCGCGCTGGAAAATCGCCGAGTTGAGCAGGAAGCCCGTGCCGGGCCAGGAGAACACTGTCTCGATCAGGATCGAGCCGCCCAGCAGGTAGCCGAGCTGCAGGCCCATCACCGATAGCGCGGTGGGCGCCACGTTCTTCAGCACATGGCGGAACACCGCCAACTCCGACAAGCCGCGTGCCTTGAGGCCGACGATGAATTCGTTCGAGAGGATTTCAGCCACGAGCGCGCGGATGGTGCGTGCCACGATGCCCATCGGGATCACCGACATCGTCACCGCCGGCAGCACCATGTACTGGATATGCTCCCAGTTCCAGGCCCAGTCGCTGGAGCCACCGGGGCCGGCACCGGTGGCGGGCAGCCAGCCGAGGAACACGGAGAACACGATCACCAGCACCATGCCCAGCCAGTAGTGCGGCATGCTCACGCCGAAGACCGACAGGAAGGAGGCCGTGCGGTCCGCAGCGGAATCGCGGAAGTAGCCCGCCACGAAGCCGAACAGGCAGCCGAAGGTAAAGCCGATCAGCGTGGCCACCGCGGCCAGCCGGACCGAGTTGATCACCGCCGTCATCACCTCGCTCATCACCGGGCGGTTGGTGGCGATGGAAGTGCCCAGGTCGCCGTGCAGCGCGCGGGTGAGCCAGTGCAGGAATTGCTCAACGAAGGGCTTGTCGAAGCCGTAGAGCGCGGTGAGCTGGCGGCGCAGGTCCTCGGAGGCGTCGGGCGGCAGCACCGACACCAGCGGGTCGCCTGGCGCGAGATGGACCAGCGAGAAGCAGAGCAGGGCGACCCCGAGCAGGATGGGGATCGCGTAGACGATGCGGCGGAGCAGGTAGAGCATGTTCGTGGCCGGGAAGGAAGGCGAGCGTTGCCTGCCGTGGTTTCTCGGGGGAGCCCGGCCGATGCATGCCGGCCGGGCATCTTCTGGATTGCGCTGCGCGCGGCCGGCCCGGGACCGGCCACGCGCGCAGGCCGCTTAGTGCACGGCCCGGTGCTCGGCGTGTGGCACGCCTCAGTCCATCGACATGGTGGCGATGTCGATAAACCAGCTCTGCGGCTGCACCACGCCCTTGACTTTCCTGGAGATGGCGCGCGGGCCGACGTCATGCGCGATCAGCACGAAAGGCGCTTCTTCCACGATGCGGGCATGCAGCTTGGCCAGCGCCGTGTCGCGCGCCTTCTCGTCGAACGACGTGCGCGCCGTCTCGATCAGCTTGTCGAACTCCGCGTTGCCGAAGTAGCCCCAGTTGTTCGATACCGGCGGCTGCGTCTTGGTGCTGACAAAACGGACCATGGCGAAGAACGGGTCCATCGCCGCAAAGCTCACGTTGATGGCGTTGGCGCCATGCGCGCTCGGGTCCTTGGCGCCGATGCGCCAGTTGGTAAACAGCGTGTTCCACTCGACCACGTCGAAGTCGACGTCGATGAAGCACGCCTTCAGGTTCTGCTGCACGTACTCGTTCATCGGCAGCGGCTGCATCTGGCCAGAGCCCGAGGCGGAAACCTGCACCTTCACCTTCATCGGCTTGGCGGCCGAGTAGCCGGCCTCCTGCATCAGCTTGCGCGCGGCGTTGGCGTCGTACTTGATATCGAAGGTGGGGTTGCCCCACCACGGGTTGCCCTTTTCGACGATGCCCTTGGATTCGGCCATGTAGCCGCCCAGCAAGGTCTTCAGGCCCTCGCGGTTCACGCACAGGTTGGCCGCCTGGCGCACGCGCTTGTCGAGCCAGGGAGATCCGGGCGCGAACGACAGCTGCCAGGGCCACATATGCGGCTGGGCATTGGCATAGACCTCAAAGCCGCGGCTCTTGATCTGCGCCACGGCATCCGGCGCCGGTGCCTCGATCCAGTCGACCTGGCCCGACAACAGCGCGGCGGTGCGGGCATTGGCCTCCGGCATCGGCTGCATCACCACCTTGTCGATCTTGGGCACGCGCCTGGCGTCCCAGTACTGCGCGTTCTTCACCATCTCCAGGCGCTCGCGCGGCACGAAGCGGCTCATCTTGAAGGGACCGGTGCCGGACGCATCGGCGGCAAAGGCCACCCAGGCTTGCTTGGAGCGCTCGGCCGGATCGGTCACCGAGGCCGGCACGGCGGCCAGCTTCTTGTCCCACTGCGTGGGCGAGGCCATGAACAGGTTGCTCAGGTTGTACGGCAGGAAGGAGTCCGGCTCCGACGTGACCAGCTCCACCGTGAGGTCGTCGATCTTCCTGGCCGAGCGCAGCGTCGGCATGCGCGAGGCGGTCACGCCAACCTGGCTGGGATCGAACTGCCTGGCGGTCTTGTCGAGCACCTTGCCCACGTTCCACACCACGGCGTCGGCGTTGAACGGCGAGCCGTCATGGAACTTCACGCCGGGGCGCAGCTTGAAGATCCACTTGGTCTTGTCCTTGGCATCGACCTTCCATTCCGTGGCCAGGTCGGCAATCAGCAGGCTGGGGCCGTTGGCCTTGGACAGGTCCCACTGGGTCAGCCCGTCATACATCGGGATGCCGGTGAAGCGGTTGCCTTCGAAACCCTGGTCGGGCTGGCCCAGCGTGCGCGGGATGTCGGCGGCGGTCATGCCGATGCGCAGTACCTTCTCGGCCATCGCGGTGCCCGGCAAGGCGAGGATCGAGACGGCGGTGATCGCGGCAGCGGCGGCGATGGACTTCAGGCCGGGTTTCACGCTTCTTACGGAGTCGGAAGAGAAAACGGTCACGGGCAAAGCTCCTGGGTAGGGGAAGGGGAGACGGAACCAGTTAAGCAAGTCATATGCCAGTGCTCAACGTCTGAGCCAATGTCTGAGCCGATGTGCGAGCCTGTGCCCCAGCTTCGTTCCGCTGGCGTTCCTGCCATGGCCTGTTTTTTGCTGACTTCCCCGTCTGACTCCCAACCAACCGGCTTCCCGACATGGATCAGCAACACCTTCCCCGCATCAACGCAGCACGCCTGTGGCAATCGCTGATGGACCTCGCGCAGATCGGCGCCACGCCCAAGGGCGGCGTGTGCCGCATCGCGCTGACCGAGCTGGACCGCCAGGGCCGCGACCTGGTGGTCGGCTGGTGCCGCGCGGCCGGGCTCGATGTGCGCACCGACGAGGTCGGCAACGTGTTCGCGCGCCGTGCCGGCAGCGATCCCCATGCGGCCGCGGTGGCCACCGGCAGCCACATCGACACCCAGCCCTCTGGCGGCAAGTTCGACGGCAATTTCGGCGTGCTGGCTGGCCTGGAGGTGATGCGCACGCTCAACGACCTGGGCATCGTCACCCGCGCGCCGCTGGAGCTGGCGTTCTGGACCAACGAGGAGGGCACCCGCTTTACGCCCGTGATGATGGGCTCGGGTGCCTTCGCCGGCGTGTTCGAGGCGGAGTTCATCCGCGCCCAGCGCGACCTCGACGGCATCAGCGTGGGCGAGGCGCTGGAGCAGATCGGCTACCGTGGCGAGCAACCGGTGGGCGAAGTGCCGGGCGGCATGTTCGCGGCCTATTTCGAGGCGCATATCGAGCAGGGGCCGGTGCTGGAAGCCGCCGGGCTGCCGATCGGCGTGGTCTCGGGCGCGCTCGGCCAGCAATGGTACGACGTGACCGTGACCGGCATGGACGCCCACGCCGGCCCCACGCCGCTGGCGCTGCGCCACGACGCCATGCTGGCGGCCGCTCGCATGATCGATGAAGTCAATCGCATCGCCGTGGAGGAGGCTCCGCACGGGCGCGGCACGGTTGGCTACGTGCAGGTCACACCCAACTCACGCAACGTGATTCCGGGCCGCGTGGACTTTTCCGTGGACCTGCGCAATCTCTCGCAGGCCGGGCTGGACCGCATGGACGCCGCCATGCGCGCGTCGTTCGCACAGATTGCGCAGCGTGGCGCGGTGCAAGTGTCGATCATCCAGGTGGTGAAGTTCGAGCCCTGCGTGTTCGCGCCGGCATGCGTGGACAGCGTGCGCCGCGCCGCGGCCGCGCTGGGGCTGCCGCACATGGACGTGGTCAGCGGCGCCGGGCACGACGCCGTGTACGTGGCGCAGCGCGCGCCCACCGGCATGATCTTCGTGCCGTGCAAGGACGGCATCAGCCACAACGAGCTGGAAGACGCGCTGCCCGAGCATATCGAGGCCGGTGCCAATGTGCTGCTGCAAGCGATGCTGGAGCACGCGCGCTAAGGCGACTCAGCGCCCTGGCGATCTAGCGATTCAGCGTCTCAGTGGGCGATCGAACGCGAGATCGCCCAGGCGCATTCGATCACCATCGGCGCGAGCTTTTTCTGCGCCTCGGCCATGCTCCAGCGGCTGGCCGGCGGCGACACATGCACCGCGCCCACCGCCTGCCCCTGGCTGTTGACGATGGCCGCGCCCACGCCCATATCGCCCAGGAACAACTCCTCGTTGTTGCAGGCGTAGCCCACCTTGCGGCAAGCCACCACCGTCTCGAAGATCGCCGCCACATCGGTCAGCGTGGACGGCGTGCGCGCCACCCGGGCCGAGTCCTCCAGCATGGCCATCACCTGATCGTCGGGCAACTTGCTCAGATACGCGCGGCCGCTGCTGGTGCAGTACATCGGGATGCGCATGCCAACGGGCGTCAGCACCGGGATGTACTTCGACGTCATCAACTGCGCCACGTAGACCATCTCCAGCCCCACCGGCTCGGTCAGGTTGGCGGTCTCGCCGCTGGCATTGGCGAGCTGCGACAGGTAGGGGCTGGCGACCTGGATCAGCGCGTCGGCGGACAGGTAGTTGTAGCCGATCTCCATCACCTTGGGCGTCAGCCGGAAGCGCCGCGTCTGCGGGTGCTTGGCCACGTAGCCCAGCGTTTCCAGCGTATGCACGGTGCGTTGCGCGGAGCTTTTGGTCATGCCGGTCAGCCCCGCCAGTTCGGCCAGCGTGAGGGTGCGATGGACTGCGCTGAAAGCCCGCAGCACTTCCAGCCCTTTCTCCAGCGACTGATTGAAAAGCGGGTCAGGGCGAGCGGATTTTTCGTCGCTTTCCGTGCCGCTCTCCGTGCCGCTGACCGGCGCTTCGCCGCCGTTTTCCTGATGGTCTTGCCGGTTCATGTTTGCATTCCGCCGAGTCTTCCGAGTCTTCGTACAGGTGACGGGCACCATCGCGGGGAAGGCCTGCACCACGATGAATGCATATTGCACCAATATACGACTGAATCGATTATCGATTCGTTTGGTTTCCGTCCATCATATTCGGGCCATCTTTCTTTGGGAATAGCAGTGATGTAACTGGCCCGCCGATTTGGGGGCGCGAGCTTTCTTATTCCGGTTGAATGCCTTGTTTTATAAGGCTTGCGGGGCGTTTTCCCGGTTGCGGGCTGGCGAGACATGCAGCGCATGCGCGACAGTGCGATGCAGTCGATTCGTTCCCCTTCAGTGTTTACCCGCATTCCTGATTTGTTGACGATCAGTGAAATATCAGACTAGTATCACAACAACTTCAAGACTGCGGGAATCACCATGTCGAACCCGATCCGGCTGGTCGGCGGCGCCGATCACACCCCCGAGCCAGCTTCGCGCGCTGCCACCGGCGCCGCGCTGCGCGAGCAGGCCTATGCCGAGATCAAGCGGCGCATCATTTCCTGCGAATTCCGTCCTGGCGAGCCGCTCAACGAAGCCCAGGTCGCGGCCTTGCTCGGCATCGGTCGCACCCCCGTGCACCAGGCGCTGCACCGGCTGGAAGTGGAAGGGCTGGTGTCGATCCTGCCGCGCAAGGGCGTGCTGGTCTCGCCGCTGTCGCTCAACGAAGTGCTCGACATGATCGAAGTGCGCGCCACCAACGAAGTGCTGTGCGCCACGCTGGCCTGCGAGCGCGCCCACGAGAGCGATCTCAAGGCCATGCGCGAGATCGTCGACCGCTCGCCTGACCTGATCGCGCGGCGCGACATCGCCGGCCTGGCCGCGCTCGACCTCAAGTTCCATACCGCCATGTCGGCCGCCTCGCGCAATCGCGTGCTGGCCGACCTGCTGCGCGGCCTGCACGAGAAGCAGGCGCGCTTCTGGTTCCTCTCGCTGTCCGACCCGCAGCACCTGGAGAACGTCTACCAGGAGCACAGGGTGATCATCGATGCCCTGGAGCGGCGCGATGTGCCGGCCGTGCGCGAGGCCATCCGCGAACACATTGACGAATTCCGGAAGAACATCATCCGGACCATCTGACCGTTTTTCTCCGCAACAGGTAGTGAGCAATGCCGACACTTCAATTCCAGGTAGCCGGCGAGGGTGAACTCGTCCTCGATATCCAGCGCCTGATCATCGCCGGCTGGACCGGCCGCGACGCCGACGCTGTCAACCACCACATCCGCGAGCTCGAAGAGATCGGCGTCAAGCCGCCGACCACCGTGCCGTGCTTCTACCCGCTGGCCGCCTCGCTGCTGACCACCGACGCGCTGCTCGAAGTGCCGCGCGAAGACTCCTCCGGCGAAATCGAGTTCGTGCTGCTGGCGGCCAAGGACGCGATGTACATCGGCGTGGGTTCCGACCACACCGACCGCAAGGTCGAAGCCTATGACGTCACCGTCTCCAAGCAGATGTGCGCCAAGCCCCTGGGCACCGAAGTCTGGCGCTTCGACGATGTGGCCGCGCACTGGGACCAGTTGCAGATGCGCTGCTGGCGCACCCGCAACGGCCAGCGCGCGCTCTATCAGGAAGGGCTGGTCACGCGCCTGCTGGACCCGCGCGACCTGATCCAGCGCCTCACCGGCGAAGACAAGCTGCCGGTGGGCACCGCCATGTTCTGCGGCACGCAAGCCGTGATTGGCGAACTGGGCAGCGGCGAAGCCTTTGAAGTCGAGCTCCACGATCCGGTGCTCAAGCGCACGCTGCGCCATGCCTATCGCGTGGAATGCCTGGCGGTCGCACCATGAGCACCACGCTGCCCACCATCGCCGCGCTCGCCGCCGACCTGGCCGCCGGGCGCACCACCAGCGTTGCGCTGACCGAGCAGGCACTGGCTCGCATCGACGGCCACCGTAACGCTGGCGGCACCGCCTTCCTGGAAGTCGACGGCGCCGGCGCGCTGGCCGCAGCCCGCGCCGCCGACCAGGCGCGGGCAGCAGGGCTGGTGGCTTCTCCGCTGGCCGGGCTGCCGGTCTCCATCAAGGACCTGTTCGACGTAAAAGGGCAGGTGACCCGGGCCGGATCGAAGGCGCTCGCGGGCGAGCCCGCCAGCGCCGACGCGCCCGTGGTGGCGCGCCTGCGCGCCGCCGGCGCCGTGCTGATCGGGCGCACCAATATGAGCGAGTTCGCGTTCTCCGGCCTCGGCCTGAACCCGCACTACGGCACGCCCCGCACGCCCTTCGACGACGCACGCATCGCAGGTGGCTCCACGTCCGGTGGTGCGCTCAGCGTGGCGCTCGATCTGGCCGTCGCTGCGCTCGGCACCGACACCGGCGGCTCCATCCGTATCCCCAGCGCGTTCTGCGGCCTGACCGGCTTCAAGCCCACCGCAAGCCGGGTGCCGCTGGCCGGCGCCGTGCCACTGTCGACCTCGCTCGACTCCGCCGGCCCGCTGGCGCGCTCGGTTGCCTGCTGCGCCGCGTTCGACGCCATCGTCAGCGGCGAAACGCTGGACAGCCGCCCCGCGCCGCTGGGCGGGCTGCGTCTGCTGGTGACCCGCGATTTCGTGTGCGACGGCCTCGACGCCGACGTCGCCCAAGCCTTCGACGCCACGCTCGCCACGCTTTCCCGGCTCGGTGCGCAGATCATCCCGTTCGACTTCCCCGAGCTCAAGCGCCTGCCGCAGATCAACGCCGCCGGCGGCCTCACGGCAGCCGAAGCCTGGCACTGGCACAAGCCGTTGCTGGCCGAACGCGGCGATGCCTACGACCCGCGCGTTGCCATGCGCATCCGCCGCGGCGAGCAACTCGGCGCCGCCGACTATATCGAACTGCTGGCCGAGCGCCGCGCCATGCGGGCGCGCGCCGCCGGCCTGCTGCGCGAAGCCGACGCCTGGCTGATGCCCACGGTCGCCGTGCGCCCGCCACGGCTCGATGCCCTGCAAAGCGACGAAGCCTTCTTCGCCACCAACGGCCTCGTGCTGCGCAACCCCAGCGTGCTCAACTTCCTCGACGGCTGTGCCGTATCGCTGCCGATGCCGGCGGCGGAGCAGGGCATGGGGCTGAGCGTCGGCAGCCTGAACGGGCGCGACGCGCGCGTGCTGCAGGTGGCCGGCGCCATCGAAGCCGCGCTGCGGTAAGGCGTAGCAACCAGCAGAAAAGACCAAGGGCCGCGGCCAGGCAGCGCGGCCCCGTCAATCCACACCCAAGGAGTACCACCGATGTCTTCCGTGATGACCGGCGCCCCTGGCGCCCTGGAAAGCCCGGCCCACACCCCGGCAGAGCGCAATGAGGCCTACCGCAAGATCGCAGTGCGGCTGATTCCCTTCCTGGTGTTCCTGTTCGTGCTCGCCTGGATCGACCGCGTCAATGTCGGCTTTGCCAAGCTGCAGATGCTGCAAGACCTGCAATTCAGCGAAGCCGTGTACGGTTTCGGTGCCGGTATCTTCTTCATCGGCTACTTCCTGTTCGAAGTGCCCAGCAACCTCTTGCTGGAGAAAATCGGCGCGCGCCGCACGCTCGCCCGCATCACCATCCTGTGGGGCTTTGCCTCCATGGCGATGATCTTCGTCAAGACCCCCATGCAGTTCTACGCCCTGCGATTCCTGCTCGGCGTGTTCGAGGCCGGCTTCTTTCCCGGTGTCGTGCTCTACCTGACCTACTGGTTCCCGGCCCAGCGCCGCGCCCGCATCAACGGCCTGTTCATGACCTCGTTCGCCATCGCCGGCGTCATCGGCGGCCCGCTCGCCGGCTTCATCATGAGCAGCATGGAAGGCGTCGACGGCCTCGCCAACTGGCAATGGCTGTTCGTCATCGAAGGCATCCCCTCCGTGCTCGCCGGCATCGCCGTGCTGATGTTCCTGCCTGAAAAGCCCATCAGCGCCAAATGGCTCAGCCCCAGCGAGCGCGACCTCGTCACCCGCGAGATCGAAGCCGAAAACCGCGACCCCGCGAAGCACTCCTCGCTGCGCGCCGCCTTCACCAACTCGCGCGTCTGGATCTGCGCCGCCATTTACTTCTGCGTGGTCAGCGGTAACGCTACAATCGCCTTCTGGTCGCCATCCATCATCAAGGAGCTTGGCGTCAAGGGCAACCTGCAGATCGGCCTCGTCTCCGCCATCCCCTTCATCGCAGGCACCCTCGCCATGGTCTGGAACGGCATCCACTCCGACCGCACCGGTGAGCGCCGCCTGCACTGCGCGCTAGCCACCCTGATGGCCGCCGCCGGGCTCGTGCTCACCGGCATGTGGCTGCACAGCGCCGTGCTCGCCATGGTGGCGCTCACCATCGCCTCCGTCGGCATCCTCGCCGCCTTCCCGGTGTTCTGGTCGCTGCCCTCCGCCTTCCTCGCCGGCACCGCCGCCGCGGGCGGCATCGCCCTCATCAACTCCATCGGCAACCTCGCCGGCTTCGTCGCGCCCTACATGATCGGCTGGTTCAAGACCAACACCGGCCAGCTTTCGTCCGGCCTGTACTTTGTCGCCGCGCTGGAAGCCTGCGCCACGGTCCTGGTGCTGGCATTCATCAAAACCAAGGCCAGCGCGAAGGCATAGCCCAGGAGATGCCCCAGGCAGCACGAGGGGGCTGGATTCCAGCGGCGCTTTGCGCTAGAATCCGCTGCCTCGTTGCGCTGCATGCGCAAAGTGCGCCGGCAGCACAGGTAACACAAGCCAGGCGGGCAGTTCCAGCCGCCTGTTTGCTTTTGTGGTTTTGTGACATCTCTCACGCTGCCCGGCACGCCTGCAAGACAACGAGCACAGCGGCCTCCCGCCAGGGATGCACGCCGCAGGGACTGCGAGGGTGGCGAAATTGGTAGACGCACCAGGTTTAGGTCCTGACGCCAGCAATGGTGTAGGGGTTCGAGTCCCCTCCCTCGCACCATTTCCAGGGCTTTCCGGTACTGCCGAAAGCCTTGAAAAACAAGGGCTTACCGGTAATTCGACTCGGTAGGTTCTTTCTGTTTCTGTCTAGTCCTTTCACCCAGTTCACCCAAAATTCACCCACGGTCAGGTTGCCCGCCTGAACTGTTGCGCAGGCCTTGGATTAATCCCCGCTGGAGACGTTGAGTTGGATTCGCCTCACAATGCTTTTGGGGCACGTGGCGCAGGCTCCGCATCCATCAACTCCGCCGGGTAGGGCCTCATGAAACTCCGTGCCCGCTCAGTATCCCGGCAACGCAGCCAGTCATCCCACTGCGTCCGCGGCACGATGACGATCATCCGTTTTTCCTTGCCTGGGGCATGGAAGCGGTTCATCAGCGGGTGCTTGTCCGAGTTGATGGTCAGCATGGTGAAGCTGAACAACTCGGCGCCTGCCTCGCTCGGCCACGCCCGCCACAAGCCAGCGATCGCGAAGTCAGGCTGGTCCTTGAGCCAGATGCGCCAGCGCACGGACTTGGGCTTCTCCTGATCGGGGTCGTAGAAGGGTTCGTAGAAGCTCGTGGCCGGCACCAGGCAGAGCTGGCCCTTCTTCCACGGCCCCGAGAACGACCGCTTCTCGCCGACTGTCTCCGATCGCGCGTTGGTGGTGTCAAACTTGGCCACGCCCGGCGGGATGCGGGTCTTGGGTACCATGCCGAACGTGCCCACCAGCGCCTGGCGGCTGCCTTCGCTGTCGGCCACGATCAGCGGCGCGGCATAGTCCGGCCATGTCTCCGGCGGGTAATCCATCGGCGGCTCGATGCCGTAGACGTCGCGCAGCAATTGCCGCTGGACCGGGGCGTAGTTATTGCACATCGCTCTTGACTCACGCTATGCGCGCCGAAATAGTCCCTCTGCGCCTGGAGGGCGGCGTTGTCGGCCGTTGCTTGTAATAACTCTTGCTAGGGACGACATCCCTTTAGCCATCTCAATGGCTGCTTTTGCGAGTGTGAATGCTGCAACTACGTCCACGGTGCCTCCTGTTGGCGCCGCGTGCGCTATCCGCCGCGGTTCTGGGTGCGCTGTCGAGTGTAAACGCTCTGCATGGCTGGTCCGAAGAACTCTTCTTCCCAAGCCTCCCGTTCCTCGATGCAGGGTTCGCCACGGATCTCGGCCCGAAAAGTCTCTAGGATCTGCGCGTGCGACATGTGGCAGCCCCCGCCGTATGCTTTCTGCAACTTGTTGGCGCGCAGCTCGGCGGCCGTGCGCTTCGGATACAGGCACCGGCCGTCCGGGCCGATAGGGAACTCGGGTGCCATGGCGGTCACTTCGCCACGCGCGGCAGTAAACGCTTGGCCTTTTCCGCAACGCGTTGATGCTTGTCCTGTGCTTCCGCCCAGCTTGACGACGTGAAAATCTTGTCGACGCTGTGTGCAATCAAGTGGGTCAGGAATACCGGCGTGTCCCATGGACAGAAGCGAGTCCAGACGTGGGCATCCTGATCCGGCAGATCCGTCCGCAGGATGAAGCGTCTGAACCATCCCCTCAGGAAGTCCAGGTGGAAATCTGGCACAAGTTCCTCCACTGGCTGTCCGGACGGGTCAAGAATGAATGGCCGCATGCGGAACCGGTCGCCGTCGAGAAGCGGCCGCCAGTTTCTCGCCTCCCAAAAACGGCGCTGCGGACACCGGGGCTGCGCCCATGAGTGGCTTGACAAGAGGGCGGCAGGCACTAAATTCTTCGAATAAGACCGCCTTGCGGCGAGGGCATGGGAGGACTTTCTCCGATACCCTCGGTGGAAAGAACCTGCCTTCCCCTTGCCGTTTCGTGCACAAGGCATGCCATGCGAATGTTTTCCGCCTCTGCGCTGGCTCTGACCGGGCTATTCGCCCTTGAAGGCTGCGCTTCCTACCTTGCCGCAAAGGAATCCGTGTCCGATCTGCACCCTGTTGCCGGCATGAGCGGGCGCATGCCGCTGCAGGTGCAGGCGTGCGTTGACCGCACCGGATACGCCGGCCGGGATCTTGGCCTATAAGCCATGACTTCGTGTCCATGGCAATTCGCCGGATTCGTTTGATCACTGCCCTTCTTGGTGAGCATCCAG
>NZ_JBXASU010000092.1:0-28446 GCF_058809705.1 Cupriavidus sp. MPR-AND1C
CCCCCGCCCCTCTCCCGCAGGCGGGAGAGGGGAGACAACAGAGCGCAACGTTAGAGGCTCTGGTTGTCTTCAGACCAAGGCGACGAGCGTCGCCCGGTTTATCAGTTGCAGCTTACTTGATACCCAAGCGCCACAACGAAGTCACCTCTGCGGCGCGCGCGGCGTGCAGCGGGTCGGTCATGTCCGCAGCCTTGGGGTGGTTCGGCTTGACCTCCAAGCGTCCCAGCACCTTCAGCCCGGCTGCATCGATCCAGCCCAGCAACTGGTCCCGCGTGCGCAGGCCCAGGTGTTCAGCCAGGTCCGACAGCAGCAGCCAGCCTTCGCCCTTGGGCTCCAGGTGGTCCGCCAGGCCAGCGATAAAGCCCTTCAGCATCTGGCAGTCCGGGTCATACACGGCGCGTTCGATCGGCGAGTTGGGGCGTGCCGGTACCCACGGCGGGTTGCAGACCACCAGCGGGGCGCGGCCTTCGGGGAAGAGGTCGGCTTCCACCACTTCGACCTGGGCGGAGGCCTTCAGGCGGTGGATGTTGTCGCTGGCGCAGGCGAGTGCGCGCGGGTCCGTGTCGGTGGCGATCACGCGCTTGACGCCGCGCTGGGCCAGCAGGGCGGCCAGCACGCCGGTGCCGGTGCCGATGTCGAAGGCGAGGTTGAGGGCGCCGGCGGGTAGCTGGGCCTTGGCGACCAGGTCGATGTATTCGCCGCGCACGGGGGAGAACACGCCGTAGTAGGGGTGGATGCGTTCGGCCAGGGCGGGGATTTCCACGCCTTTCTTACGCCACTCGTGGGCGCCGATCAGGCCGAGGAGTTCGCGCATGGATGCCACGTAGGGGGCGTCGACCTGGCCGTAGGCTTCGAGGCAGGCTTCGCGCACGTCGGGGGAGCGGCGCAGGGGCACGAGGTGGTCGGCGTCAAAGGGCAGCAGCAGCATGGAGAGCGTGCGGGCGCGCTGGGACTGGGCCTGGCGGTGCAGGTGGAAGGCTTCGGTGGGGGTGGGCTTGGCCTTGGGCACCTTGGATGCCTTGGCGGCTTTCTTGGGCTTGTCGGCGCGGCGTGCCAGGGCCTGGAGCAGCTGGCGGGCGTTCTGGAAGTCGCCGCGCCAGAGCATGGCGGTGCCTTCGCAGGCGAGGCGGTAGGCGGTGTCGGCGGTGGTGGTGTCGTCAGCGATGACGACGCGCTTGGGCGGGGGCGTGCCGGCTTCGGATTGCCAGTTTGCGCTGCGTTCTTCGCCGTTTTCGGTCCAGTGGATGGTGGCTTGCTCTGTCATAGGGTCTTTCTGGCTGCCTGGGGCGGCCAATGGGTTGTGCTGCGTTGTGCTGATAAGTCTGGCCAACCGGGGTTGGCCATTCAAGGTGATCCGACCCTGCCGCGCGCCGGTTGCATCCGGGGCGCCGTGGCGGGGCTGGCATGGCGCGGCTGATCGCTATCCATATTTGGTCAGCCGCGCTGGATGGGGTGCGTCAGAGTTCGTAGGCTTCGTGGTCGCCCGACATGGCTTGTTCTACCAGCTTGCGGTTGAGCGTTGGGGAGAACAACTCAATAAAGGTATACACAAAGCTGCGCAGGTAGGCGCCTTGCTTCACAGCCAGGTGCGTCACATTGGTGCCGAACAGGTGGCCGACGGGGATGCCGCGCAGGTTGCGGTCGCGCTCGGCGTCAAAGGCCACGCCGGCGACGATGCCAATGCCCAGGCCGATTTCCACATAGGTCTTGATGACGTCGGCGTCGATGGCTTCCAGGATGATGTCGGGCTTGAGGTGGCGCAGCTCGAAGGCTTTGTCGATCTTGGGGCGGCCGGCGAAGTTGGGATCATAAGTGATGAGCGGGTAACCCATCAGGTCTTCCAGCGCCAGGTGCTTCTTTTCCAGCAGGGGGTGGTCGGGGGGCATGACGACCACGTGCTGCCATTGGTAGCCGGGCAGGGAGATGAGGTTTTTGTCGGCCGAGATGCCCTCGGTGGCGATCCCGATGTCGGCGTGGTCGTGCAGCACCATGTCGGCGATCTGGGTGGGATTGCCCTGTTGTATGGAAAGGCGCACTTTAGGGTAGCGCTTGGTAAACTCCGCGATCACCCGGGGCAGGGCGTAGCGCGCCTGCGTGTGGGTGGTGGCGATGGTGAAGTTGCCCTGGTCCTGGGCGGCGTAGTCCTTGCCTACGCGTTTCAGGCTTTCCACTTCTTGCAGGATCTTCTCTACCGACTCCAGGATGCGGCGGCCGGGCTCCGTCAGGCTGCGGATGCGCTTGCCGTGGCGGGTAAAGATGTCCACGCCGAGCTCTTCTTCCAGCTCGATGATGGCTTTGGAGACACCCGGTTGTGACGTGTAGAGCGCTTTAGCGGCTTCGGTCAGGTTGTAGTTCTGACGTACGGCTTCGCGCACAAAGCGGAACTGATGCAGGTTCATATAACTGTGTTCGTATAAACAAACAACTTCTTATTAGTTTGAGATATGAGGCCAGTTTATTACGATTCTCGAACTTTGTTAATGAACGGTCGGAACCTCCGTGTGCTTGCCTCACTTTTAGGCAGCAACGGGCGCTTACCGGCCAGGTGAACCCCAATGTCTCTTGCCTATACCGTTTCTGGTCTGCTAGTAGGCGTCCTCGTCGGTCTGACCGGGGTAGGCGGGGGTTCGCTCATGACGCCGCTGCTGACCCTGATATTCGGCTTTTCGCCGGCCACAGCGGTTGGCACGGACCTGGCTTTCGCCGCCATCACCAAGGGTTTCGGCACGCTGGCGCACCGCGCCCACGGCCATGTGCAGTGGCAGGTGGTGCGCCGCCTGTGCATCGGCAGCCTGCCGGCCGCGGTGGTGGCCATCCTGGTGCTCAAGAGCGCCGGCGAGCTTAACGCGCAGTGGCTGCACGCCATCCGCCTGACCATCGGCGTGTCGGTGATCCTGACGGTATTGTCGCTGCTGTTCCGCAAGCAGATGCTGGCCTGGCTGTCGCGCAACCCCCGTTTCCAGCTCGAAGGTCGCACCCAGACCATCGCCACCATCGTGGTGGGCGCCGTGATCGGCGTGCTGGTGACGGTGTCCTCGATCGGCGCCGGTGCGGTTGGCGCCACCTTGATCCTGCTGCTCTATCCCCGCATGAAGCCTGCCGAAGTGGCGGGCACCGATATCGCCTACGCCGTCCCGTTGACGGCGCTTGCCGGCCTGGGCCATGTGTGGCTGGGCACGGTGAACTGGACCCTTTTGCTGGCCTTGCTGGTGGGCTCGATCCCCGGCATCTGGCTGGGCGCGCAACTGTCGCGGGCGTTGCCCGAGCGGCTGGTGCGCGCCGCGCTGGCTACCACGCTGACGCTGGTCGCCATCAAGCTCGTCTCCTGAATTCAACGAATACTGAACGGACCCACACCATGTATCAGTACGACCAATACGACCAGCGCATCGTCAACGAGCGCGTAGCCCAGTTCCGTGACCAGGTGCGCCGCCGCCTGTCCGACGAGCTGACCGAGGAAGAATTCCTGCCGCTGCGCTTGCAAAACGGCCTGTACATGCAGCGCCATGCCTACATGCTGCGCGTGGCGATTCCGTACGGCCTGCTGTCGAGCAAGCAGATGCGCATGCTGGGCCATATCGCGCGCGAGTATGACCGCGGCTACGGCCACTTCTCCACCCGCCAGAACATCCAGTACAACTGGATGGAGCTGGAGCGCGTGCCCGACGTGCTGGCGGAGCTGGCCAGCGTCGAGATGCACGGCATCCAGACCTCCGGCAACTGCGTGCGCAACATCACCACCGACCACTTCGCCGGCGTTGCGCCCGATGAGTCCGTGGACCCGCGCGTGCTGGCTGAGCTGCTGCGCCAGTGGAGCACGTTCCAGCCGGAATTTGCGTTCCTGCCGCGCAAGTTCAAGATCGCCATCTCCGCTTCGGCCGATGACCGCGCCGTGGTGCAGATGCACGATATCGGCATCTACGCTTACCGCAACGCCCAGGGCGAAACGCGCCTGCGCATCCTGGCCGGCGGCGGCCTGGGCCGCACGCCGATCCTGGGTTCGGTGATCAAGGAAGACCTGCCCTGGCAGCACCTGCTGTCGTACGTGGAATCGGCCATTCGCGTGTACAACCGCTATGGACGCCGCGACAACAAGTACAAGGCGCGCATCAAGATCCTGGTGAAGGCCATCGGCGCGGAGAAGTTCGCGCAGGAAGTCGAGGAAGAATGGCAGCACAGCAAGGATGGCCCCGCCACCATCACGCAGGCCGAGTTCGACCGCGTGGCGCAGTACTTCGCGCCCCCGGCCTACGACAAGCTGCCGGACACCGATGCTTCGTATGAAAAGCACCTGCTGGAAGACAAGGCTTTTGCCCGCTGGGTGAGCCGCAGCGTGCATGCGCACAAGGTGCCGGGCTACGCGGCGATCACGCTGTCGACCAAGCCCGGCCCGGCATCGCCCCCGGGAGATGCCACCGATGCGCAGATCGACCTGGTGGCGGATCTGGCCGACCGCTACGGCTACGGTGAGCTGCGCGTGGCGCACGAGCAGAACCTGGTGCTGCCGGACGTGAAGAAGCGCGACCTGTACGCGCTGTGGCAAGAGGCCAAGAAGGGCGGCCTGGCTACCGCCAATATCGGCCTGCTGACCGACATCATCGCCTGCCCGGGCGGCGATTTCTGCTCGCTGGCCAATGCCAAGTCGATCCCGATCGCGCTGGCCATCCAGGAGCGTTTCGACAACCTGGACTACGTGCACGACCTGGGCGAGATCTCGCTCAATATCTCGGGTTGCATCAACGCTTGCGGCCACCACCACGTTGGCAACATCGGCGTGCTGGGCGTGGATAAGGACGGCGAAGAGTGGTACCAGGTCACGCTGGGCGGCGCGCAAGGCAACAAGAGCGCCATCGGCAAGGTGATTGGCCCGTCGTTCAAGGCTGAGGAAATGCCGGACGTGGTGTCGCACATCATCGACACCTATGTGGCCAACCGCCATGACGACGAACGCTTCATCGACGTGCTGGGCCGTATCGGCATCGCCCCGTTCAAGGAACGCGTCTACGCCGACAAACAACGCGAACGCGCCGAAGCCTGAGCACCGGAGATAACGACATGGCAAAGATTATTCAACTGCAACGCGGCGAAGGCGCCAACCCGGTTCCGGTCATCATCGATGACGCATGGACGGTGCTGCGCGGTGCCGAGGGCGCGGCCCTGACCGACGAGCAGATCGCCGCCGCCGCGCAAGGCAAGGACGCTGTGCTGTTCCCGCTCGCCGCATGGCTGGCGCACAAGGACGGCGTGCTGGCTGGCCGCGCTGCCGACATCACCGGCATCTGGCTGGCGCCGGAAGACGAGCCGGCCGACGCGCAGGCCGCGTTTGCCAGCGTGGCCGTGGTGGCGGTGGATTTCCCCGTGTTCCGCGATGGCCGTGGTTTTTCCACCGCCTACCTGCTGCGCACCCGCTACAACTGGACCGGCCAGCTGCGCGCCATTGGCGATGTGCTGCGCGACCAGCTGAACTTCATGAAGCGCTGCGGCTTTGACGCCTTCGCGGTGCGCGCGGACAAGAACATCGATGACGCCATCAAGGGCTTCACCGAGTTCACCGTGGCTTACCAGGCATCGGTGGATGAGCCGCTGCCGCTGTTTCGCCGCAACCGCGCCGAAGCGCTGGGCAAGGAAACGGCATGAGCGAGATTGCAATCGTCGAGGCTGCCGTCTCGTCACTGCGCCCGCCGGCGCTGTGGACCGCGCCGGAGTATACCGGCAGCGTGGCGGACCTGGAGGCCAAGGAGCGTGCGCTGGGCCTGCGCCTGGCGGAGATCGCCGGCCGCTTTTTCCGCGCCCGCTTTGCGTCCAGCCTGGCGGCCGAAGACATGGTGGTGACCGATGCCATCCTGCGCGGCACCGAGGCCGTGCGCGCCGGCATCCGCGTGTTCACGCTGCAAACCGGGCGCCTGCATGCCGAGACGCTGGCGGTGCTCGATGAGGTCAAGGCGCATTACGGCTACGATATCGAGCGCTTCACGCCGGACCCCGAGGCGGTGGAGAACTACCTGAAGAACCATGGCCTGAACGCGTTTTACGACAGCGTGGACCTGCGCAAGAGCTGCTGCGGCATCCGCAAGGTGGAGCCGCTGAACCGCGCGCTGTCCCACGCGGATGCCTGGCTGACCGGCCAGCGCCGCGAGCAGGCGGTGACGCGCTCGGAGCTGCCGTTCGAGGAAATGGACGAGGCACGCGGCATTCCCAAGTTCAACCCGCTCGCCGACTGGAGCGAGGCTGAGGTGTGGGCTTACCTGAAGCGCCATCAAGTGCCGGTCAACGCGCTGCATGCCAAGGGTTACCCCAGCATCGGCTGCGAGCCTTGTACGCGTGCCGTGCGCGCTGGCGAGGATGTACGCGCCGGGCGGTGGTGGTGGGAGAGCAAGGACTCGAAAGAGTGCGGGCTTCACGAACAGAACATCAAGCATTGAGGCCAGACGAAATGGGCATCATGAACGAACTGACCGGCGCGCCGGAAGTGGCGCACCTGCTGCAAGTGCAAAACGATCACCTCGACAAGCTCGAGGCGGAATCCATCTACATCATCCGCGAGGTGGTGGCGGAGTGCCGCAACCCGGCGCTGCTGTTCTCGGGCGGCAAGGACTCGATCGTCATGCTGCACCTGGCGCTCAAGGCCTTCCGCCTGGGCGACCGCAAGACCGAGTTGCCGTTCCCGCTGGTGCATATCGACACCGGCCACAACTACCCGGAAGTGATCACGTTCCGTGACCAGCGCGTGGCCGAGCTTGGCGCGCGCCTGGTGGTGGGCCATGTGGAAGATTCCATCAAGCGCGGCACCGTGCGCCTGCGCAAGGAAACCGACTCGCGCAATGCCGCGCAAGCCGTGACCCTGCTGGAAACCATCGAAGCCAACAAGTACGATGCGCTGATGGGCGGCGCCCGCCGCGACGAAGAAAAGGCGCGTGCCAAGGAACGCATCTTCTCCTTCCGCGACGAGTTCGGCCAATGGGACCCGAAGGCCCAGCGCCCGGAACTGTGGAGCCTGTACAACGCCCGCATGGCGGCCGGCGAGCAGATGCGCGTGTTCCCGATCTCCAACTGGACCGAGCTGGACGTGTGGCAGTACATCGCCCGCGAAGAGCTTGAACTGCCCCCGATCTACTACGCGCACCAGCGCGAAGTGGTGAAGAAGAACGGCCTGCTGGTGCCGGTCACGCCGATCACGCCGAAGCAGGACGGCGACGTCAGCGAAGTGATCTCGGTGCGTTTCCGCACCGTGGGCGACATCAGCTGCACCTGCCCGGTGGCCAGCGTTGCGGCCTCGCCGATCGAGATCATCGCCGAGACGGCCGTGACGGAGATCACCGAGCGCGGCGCCACGCGGATGGACGACCAGACGAGCGAAGCGTCCATGGAACGCCGCAAGAAAGAAGGCTACTTCTAACTCCGGACGCATATGCGGGCACATCGCGTCGTTGCGCGGGTGCTCGTGTACCGATGTACACGTCGCCCCCGCGCGCCTAGCGCTGCCTCCCGCATCTGCGCCGGGGTAAGCGCCCCGGGGGAAGGCGAAGAAAGGATCTGACATGAGCACCCAAGCACTACACCAAGGCCTGCTGCGTTTTATCACCGCAGGTTCGGTCGACGATGGCAAGAGCACCCTGATTGGCCGCCTGCTGTATGACAGCAAGGCTGTGCTGTCCGATCAGCTGACCGCGCTGACCAACGCCAAGAACAAGCGTACCGCCGGCGAGCAGATCGATTTCTCGCTGCTGACCGATGGCCTGGAAGCCGAGCGCGAGCAGGGCATCACCATCGACGTGGCTTACCGCTACTTCTCCACCGCGCGCCGCAAGTTCATCATCGCGGACACGCCGGGGCATGAGCAGTACACCCGCAACATGGTGACGGGCGCCTCTACCGCGCACGCCGCCATCGTGCTGGTCGACGCCACCCGCGTGACGGTGACCGATGGCCGCGCCGAGCTGCTGGCGCAGACCAAGCGCCATTCGGCCATCCTGAAGCTGCTGGAGCTGCAACACGTGATCGTGGCCATCAACAAGATGGACCTGGTCGAATTCAGCGAAGAGCGCTTCAACCAGATCCGCGCCGCCTACACCGAGCTGGCCAGCCAGCTGGGTTTGAAGGATGTGCGCTACGTGCCGGTGTCGGCGCTGCGTGGCGACAATATCGTCAACGCCAGCCAGGCCATGCCGTGGTACCAGGGCGAGCCGCTGCTGCCGCTGCTCGAAGCCCTGCCGGTGGAAGAACCCGCACCCGAAGGCGACGCCGCGCTGCGTTTCCCCGTGCAGCTGGTGATCCGCCAGGACGGCGCCCAGGCTGACGACTTCCGCGGCTATGCCGGCCGGGTCGAGGCAGGCACCGTGCGCGTGGGCCAGAAGCTGCGCGTGCTGCCGGCCAACCGCGATGCGCTGGTGGCCGAAGTGCTGACCCCCAACGGCGTGGCCGAATCGGCCAGCGTGGGCGAGACGGTGACTGTGCGTTTGTCGGAAGACGTGGATGTGTCACGCGGTGATATGTTCGTGGCTGCCGCCGCGGACAGCGTTTCGGCCAAGAAGCTGACCGCCGACCTGTGCTGGTTCGACGACGAATCGCTCAATCCGGCCCGCAAGTATGTGCTCAAGCACACCACGGCCAGCGTGTTCGCGCGGGTGTCGTCGGTGGATCGCGTGCTGGATGTGCATACCCTGCTGCACGAGACCGACCGCCACGAAATCGGCCTGAACGATATCGGCTCGGTGCAGATCTCGCTGCAAAAGCCCATCGTCTGCGACAACTATGGCGACAACCCGGCAACCGGCGCTTTCGTGCTGATCGACGAAGCCACCAACCACACCGTGGCCGCTGGCATGATCCGTGCATTCGCTTGAGGCGAGTACATAGACAAAGCGATCAAGTGAGCGCGAAGGAGCATGGCATGGGCAAGGTCTATCTGATCGGCGCGGGTCCCGGCGCCGCGGACCTCATTACGGTGCGCGGTGCACGGCTTTTGGGCGAAGCCCAGGTGGTGCTGCACGATGCGCTGGTCTCGCCCGAGATGCTGGCATGGTGTCCGCAAGCGCAGCTGATCGAGGTGGGTAAGCGCTGCGGCCAGCGCTCCACCGCGCAGTTGTTCATCAACCGCCAGATCGTGGACCAGGCCAGCAAGTTCGAGCGCGTGGTGCGCTTGAAGGGTGGGGATCCGATGCTGTTCGGCCGCGCCGACGAGGAACTGCAGGCGCTGGAAGAAGCCGGCATAGAGTACGAGATCGTGCCGGGCATCACCGCCGCGCTGGCGGCCGCTTCTGCTATCCGCAAGCCGCTCACCAAGCGCGGCGTGTCGCGCAGCGTGGCGTTTGCGACGCAATCCAAGGCGGCTGACACGATCGACGTGGAGGCTGATGTCAAGGCCGATACGGTGGTGTATTACATGGGCCGCGACCAGGCGGCATCCATCGCCGCGCAGCTGATCGCGCACGGCAAGCCGGCTTCCACGCCCGCCTGGGTGGTCGAGGCCGCGACCTCCGCGCACCAGCGCAGCCGCCAGTTCACGCTGCGGCAGATGGCGGCGGGCGAGGCGGCGGCCTGGATCAATCCGGTGCATCCCAGCCTGCTGATGATCGGCGAAGCGCTGGCCTCGCGCTCTAGCGAGGTGGTGCCGCAGGATGCGGATGGCGACGTTGCATACGCGCAGACTCGCGCGGCCTGAAGCACTGGGTGCGATGTAAAAAAGCCGGACAACGTAGCGTTGTCCGGCTTTTTCTTTGCGCTTGTGTGCTGGTGTGCTTTCGGGCTGCGCCGGTTTGCTCCCTCTCCCGCTTGCGGGAGAGGGAGAGACAGCCGTTGTCATGGCGCGCGGCCTTGGCCCGTTCTTCGGCTTCGTTCGATGTCTCAGGTGCGCTGTTCCGCGCCGCTGAGCGTCGCCACGCAATAAGCCGCAATCGCATCCAGCACGCTGTCATCCTCGCCGACAGCCGCCGCGCAGCGGATCGTCACCCCCGCAAGCTGGCTCCGGCAATCATCCAGCAGCGCCGGCAGGTCCCGCCGCAGATGCCCGCCCTGGCCAAAGAACACCGGCACCACATTGATGTCGGTAACACCTCCGGCGGCCAGCTCCGCCAGCGTATCCGGCAGCGAAGGCGTCATCAGTTCCAGGAAGGCCAGGCGCACCGCGCAATCCGGCAGCGCGGCTGTCAGCCTGGCGTGCAGCCGGTCAAACGGCTCGCGCCAGCGCGCATCGCGCGCGCCATGGCCGAACAGCACCATGGCCTGGCGGGGAAGGGGCGTGGTATTCATCTTCGAGCCTCAATGCTTGTGCTGGCTGGCTGCTTTGCTTAATGCCGGTCCACCCAGCGCAACGCGCCAAGCGCCACCAGCAGGTACAGCGTGCCGGGGATCAGCGCCGAGACGATGGGCGGCCAGGTATGCAGCAGCCCCACGTGCGAGAACAGGGTGTTGGACAAGTGGAAGGACAACCCCAGCATGATGCCGCCGAACACCTTCACGCCCACCGCGCCGGCCCGCGCGTGCAGGTAGGCAAAGGGCAGGGCCAGCGCCACCATCACGAACAGGGTCAGCGGGTAGATCACTTTCTTCCAGAAGGCGATCTCGTAGCGCTGGGTATCCTGCTTGTTGTCGCGCAGGTGGCGGATATAGCGGAACAGGTCCACCGTGGACATCCGCTCCGGCTCCACCAGCAGCACCGACAGGATCTGCGGCGTCAGCTCGGAGCGCATGGCCATGGTGGGCACGCTTTGCTGCTCGCCGCGGAAGGCGGGTGCCAGGGCGTCCGCCTGGCCGGGCTTGCCCCTGGGCAGTTCCAGGAAGTGGGTCTCGGTCACGCCGGTGAGCTGCCAGGACTGGCCGCCCTCGTAGCGGCCTTCCTTGGCCACGCGGATCACGCTCAGCCGGTATTGGTCGTCGAACTCGTAAATGGTGACGCCGGTGATGCTTTGGTCGGGCCGCAGGCCGGCCACGTTGACGAAGCGCGTGACCTCATGGCCCATGGAGGCATCGCGGTCGCGGTCCTTGACCCACACGCCGGAGCGAAAGCCCGCCGAAACCGTGGCGCCCAGTGCTTCGAGCTTGACCTTCTGCGCGTACTGCTCGGCCTTCGGGCCGATGAACTCGCCGAAGATAAACGTGGCGATGGCCAGCGGAATCGCCAGCTTGAACAGCGAGAACAGCGCCTGGCGCGTATTCAGCCCGGCCACCCGGAAAATGGTGTACTCGGACTGGCTGGCGAGTTGCGAGAACACATAGATGGCGCTGATCAGCACGGCGATCGGCAGCACCTCATAGATGCGGGTGGGCGCCTGCAGGATGACGTGGAAGAACGCCACCAGCGAGGTGTAGCGGCCGGCCACGCTCTCGAGCTCGCTGAGCATGTCGAAGAACACAAACAGCGCCAGCACCGCAAACAGGATGAAGGCGAAGACGCCGTAGATCAGCCGCGCGAAATAGCGCTCGTAGACGCGCAATACCTTCATGCCTGGTTCTCCCGGGCGCCGCCCTTGCGGGGCAGGCCGAAGACCGCGCGCCAGCCACCCAGGCTGCGGTTCTGGCGGTAGCGGAACAGCATCACCGCGCCCAGCAGGGCGATCAGGTGGAACGGCCACCAGGCCAACGAGAACGGGATGGAGCCGGAGCGCACCCAGGCCTGCGAGAGATTGATCACGTTACTGTAGGTCAGGTAGATCAGCACCGCGAAGACCAGGGGCGTGTAGCGGCCCAGGCGCGGGTTGACGTAGGCAAGCGGGATGGCGATCAGCACGAAATTGAAGGCCAGCAGCGGCAGCGACAGGCGCCACAGCAATTCGCCCAGGTTCTCGTTGGTGCGGTTGCGCAGCAGGTCGATGGTGTCGCGGCTCTTGGTCGGCAGGTTGGCGTCCGACTCAGGTGGTTTGTTGTCCACCTTGACCGCGTACTGGTCGAACTCGACGATGCGGTAGTCGATCTTGCCGGGCGTGCCGGCATAGCGGCGGCCGTTTTCCATCACCACCATGCGGTCGCCGTTGGGCATGGTCTGGAACTGGCCCTGGTGGGCCAGCGCCACGCCGATCTTGTCGGCCTCGGCGTTGGCCACGAAGACGTTGCGCGCGTGCTTCATGTCGGCGTCGATGCCTTCGATGAACAGCACGTAATTGCCCTTGGCCGGCTCGATGAAGCGGCCGGCGGCAATCATGGACAGCACGCCGCGCTGCTCGAAGCGGTCGCGGAACAGCGCGCTTTGCTGGTTGGCCCACGGCCAGGCGAACATGCCCAGCAGCAGCGACATGATGATGAAGGGCGCGGCAAACTGCAGCACCGGCTTGACCAGGTCGCGCAGCGAGATGCCGGCCGAGAACCACACCACCATCTCCGAGTCCTTGTACCAGCGCGTGAGCACGATCAGGGTGGAGATGAACAGGGTGGCGGACAGCAGGATCGACAGGTAGCCGATGGTGGCCAGGCCGATCAGCATCAGGACGTCATTGGGGCTGGCCTGGCCGTTGGCGGCCATGCCGAGAATACGGATTACGAGCGAGGTCAGCATGAAGGTCAGCATGACCAGAAACACCGCGCCGGCGGTGTATGCGAGCTCGCGACGCAAGGCTTGTTGAAAGATCATGCGGAGTCGGTTCCGGGCTGCCGGCCGGCGCGGGCGATGTCGGTGCCGGGGGCTTGCTGGCAAGCATAGCGGACCGGCGGCGGCAAATCGCGGATAATAGGAGCTTTCGTGGTGGACAAGCCCCTGGAAGGAAGCGCGATGGAATTTAGCACAAAAGCCTTGGATTGGATCAAAGCGGGCCAAAATGGTTTCCTGGCAACCAAGACCGATTGCCTGGTGGTGGGCCTGTTTGAAGGACAGAGCCTGGCCGGCGTGGCCAAGGCGCTCGACGTGGCAACCAAGGGTTTGGTCTCCCGGCTCATCAAGCTGGGCGATTTCGAAGGCAAGCGCGGTACCCAGCTGATGCTGCACGAAGTGGCCGGCGTGGGCGCTGCCCGCATCCTGCTGGTGGGCTTTGGCAAGGAAGCCGAGTTCGGCGACAAGGCGTTCGCCGAGGCGGTGCGCACCGCGCTGCGTGCCTTGTCCGGCACGCGCGCCGCCAATGTGCTGTGGTGCCTCGCCCAGCAGCAGGCCCCGCAGCAAGCTGGCAATGCCCGCGACCTGGGCTGGCGCCTGATCACCACCGTCACCCTGATCCGCGAGGCGGGCTACCGCCTGCTGGAGCGCCATCCGGGTCTCAAGCGCGCCAACGCCAATGCCAAGGGCGACGGCAACGGCAACGGCGCCGACAAGCTCACCGGCCTGCGCAAGGTGGTGCTTACCGTGGACGCGGCTGATGCCAAGGCGGCCGCCCAGGCCGTGGTCCGCGGCGCGGCCATCGCCAACGGCATGGAGCTGACCAAGGACCTGGGCAACCTGCCGTCCAATATCTGCACGCCGACCTATCTCGCCAATACCGCGCGCGGCATCGCCAAGCGCCACAAGCTCAAGGTGGAAGTGCTGGGCCGCAAGCAGCTCGAGGCCCTCAAGATGGGCGCCTTCCTGGCGGTCACCAAGGGCGCGGTGGAGCCGCCCCAGTTCATCGTGCTGCGCTACGACGGTGCCTCGGCCAAGCAGGCGCCGGTGGTGCTGGTGGGCAAGGGCATCACCTTCGATACCGGCGGCATCTCGCTCAAGCCCGGCGAGGGCATGGACGAGATGAAGTACGACATGTGCGGCGCCGCCTCGGTGCTGGGCACGCTGCAGGCGGTGGCCGAGATGGGCCTCAAGCTGAACGTGATCGCGGTGGTCCCCACCTGCGAGAACATGCCGTCGGGCAACGCCACCAAGCCTGGCGATGTGGTCACCAGCATGTCCGGCCAGACCATCGAGATCCTCAACACCGACGCCGAAGGCCGCCTGGTCCTGTGCGACGCGCTGACCTATGTGGAGCGCTTCAAGCCGGCCGCGGTGGTGGATGTGGCAACCCTGACCGGCGCCTGCATCATCGCGCTGGGCCACGTCAACAGCGGCCTGTACGCGCGCAACGATGGCCTCGCGGACCAGTTGCTGCAAGCCGGCCGCAAGGCCATGGACACCGCCTGGCGCATGCCGCTGGACGATGACTACCAGGACCAGCTCAAGTCCAACTTCGCGGATATGGCCAATATCGGTGGTCGCCCGGCCGGCAGCGTGACCGCCGCCTGCTTCCTGGCGCGCTATACCGAGAAGTACGACTGGGCCCACCTGGACATCGCCGGCACGGCCTGGAAGAGCGGCGCAGCCAAGGGTGCCACCGGCCGCCCGGTGCCCCTGCTGGCGCAGTTCCTGATGGACCGCGCTGGCTGAAGCCGGATGGTCAGGCTTGATGCCTGACAGCAGGGACGGGCCGGCGCCGGCATCTGCGCGGGTCCGTCCCTGTTTAGCTTCATTCTCACAGGATTGCTTTCAACCATGACGCGTATCGATTTCCACAGCAACGTACCCGACAAGCTCGGCTACGCTTGCCGGCTGATCCGCAAGGCGTATGGCGCCGGCCAGAAACTGGTGGTGCATGGCGCGCCGGAGCAGCTGGCGCAGCTCGATGCGCGCTTGTGGACGTTCTCCGCGCTGGATTTCCTGCCGCATTGCGGCGTGGACAGCCCGAACGCCGCGGTGACGCCGATCGTGCTGGCGGCCGCGCTGGACCAGGCCCCGCACCATCAGTTGCTGATCAACCTTGGCGCCGAGCCGCCGGCGCAGTTCGCCAGCTTCGAGCGCATGATCGAGGTGGTCGGCAGCGACGCCGACGACCGTGCCGCCGGGCGCGAGCGCTTTCGCTTGTACCGCGAGCGCGGCTATCCGCTCGCGCACCACGATATCGCCCAGGCCGGCCAGGCTGGCCAAGGCGCACCGAGCGCGCAAGCCAAGGGGGATGCCGCATGACCGAACGCACCACCTCGCGCGTGATCCCGCGCATCGGGCCCAACGACAGCATTCCACTGCTGACGGAAGTGATCGACCTGCCCGCCGACGGCGCTAGTCAAACGGCGCCGGACGCGGCGCCCACCGCGGCCACGCAAGCCGTAGCGTGGTCGGATTCCGGCGCTGGCGGCCCAGGCCATGCCCAGCCCGTGCATGACATGACCTGGCCCGGCCCGGTCACCCACGTCGTCATGCCCCGTGAGACCGGCGACGGCATTCCCGCGCCCGAGATCCCGGCGCTGCACCAGCCAACCCCGTCGACCCAGGTTGGCGCCTACTCGGTCTCGCATGCCACGCACCACGCCAGCCCGCCGCCCAGCCCGGAGGAGCTGCGCGCCGTGCGCAGCGAGCTGCTGACCCGCGTGATGATGCGGTTTCGCACTGAATGGCCGCAGGTGGTGGAGGCCCATACCGAAGCCACGCTGCAATCGCGCCTGGCCCCGCTGACCGCGCAACTGGCGGCGGAACTGACGCAGGCGATGGAGGCCCGGCTGGTGGAGTGGCTGGACGCCACGCTGGAAGAAATCGAGCGGGATCCGGGCGGGATGTGAGGGTGCCAACCGCGCGGGTGTTTGCGTCTGCGCCGCACCATGAAAAAGCCCGCGATCGCTCGCGGGCTTTTGTCCTTCTGTCGATGAAGCCGCAGCCTCAGTCCGTCACAGCGCCCTTGCTGGCGGTCGAAGCCAGCTTGGCGAACTTGGCCAGCACGCCACGGGTGTAGCGCGGTGCCGGCTGCTTCCAGGCGGCGCGGCGCTTGGCCAGCTCTTCTTCGCTCACGTTGAGTTCCAGCAGCAGCTTGTGCGCGTCGATGGTGACCGAGTCGCCTTCCTGCACCAGCGCGATGTTGCCGCCCACGTGCGCTTCCGGCGCGACGTGGCCGACCACCATGCCCCAGGTGCCGCCCGAGAAGCGGCCGTCGGTGATGAAGCCGACCGATTCGCCCAGGCCCTTGCCGATGATGGCCGAGGTGGGGGCCAGCATTTCAGGCATGCCGGGGCCGCCCTTGGGGCCCAGGTAGCGCAGCACCAGGATGTCGCCGGCGTTGATCTTGTCGGCCAGGATGGCGTCCATGGCGCTTTGCTCGTCCTCGAACACGCGGGCCGGGCCGGTGATGACCGGGTTCTTCAGGCCGGTGATCTTGGCGACGGCGCCTTCCTGTGCCAGGTTGCCCTTCAGGATGGCCAGGTGGCCTTCCTTGTAGAGCGCCTTTTCGATCGGCATGATCACGTCCTGGTCGGCGCGCGGGGTGTCCGGCACGTTTTCCAGTTCCTCGGCCAGGGTGCGTCCGGTGATGGTCAGGCAGTCGCCGTGCATCAGGCCAGCCTTGAGCAGGATCTTCATGACCTGGGGAATGCCGCCCGCGCGGTGCAGGTCGGTCGCCACGTACTGGCCCGACGGCTTCAGGTTGCAGATCACCGGCACCTTGCGGCGGATGCGCTCGAAGTCGTCGATGCTCCATTCCACTTCTGCCGAGTGGGCGATCGCCAGGTAGTGCAGCACGGCGTTGGTGGAGCCGCCGGTGGCCATGATCAGCGCAACGGCGTTCTCGATGGACTTGCGCGTGATGATGTCGCGCGGCTTGATGTCCTTCTTGATGGCCTCGACCAGCACGCGTGCCGATTCGGCGGCGCTGTCGACCTTTTCCTGGTCCGGGTTGGCCATGGTCGACGAGTACAGCAGCGACATGCCCAGCGCCTCGAACGAGGAGCTCATGGTGTTGGCGGTGTACATGCCACCGCACGAGCCCGACGACGGGCAGGCGTTCTTCTCGACGCCCTCGAAGTCTTCCTGGCTCAGGCGGCCGGCGGTGAATTCGCCCACGGCCTCGAACGACGACACGATGGTCAGGTCCTTGCCCTTCCAGTTGCCCGGCTTGATGGTGCCGCCGTACACATAGATGCCCGGCACGTTGGTGCGCGCCAGCGCGATCATGCCGCCCGGCATGTTCTTGTCGCAGCCGCCGATCACGACCACGCCGTCCATCCACTGGCCCTGGGTCGCGGTCTCGATACAGTCGGCGATGACTTCGCGGGAGATCAGCGAGTACTTCATGCCTTCGGTGCCCATCGACATGCCGTCCGAGATGGTCGGGGTGCCGAAGATCTGCGGGTTGGCGTCGGAGGCCTTGATGGCCGCCACGGCGGCGTCGGCCAGGCGTTGCAGGCCGGAGTTGCACGGCGTGATGGTGGAGTGGCCGTTGGCGATGCCCACCATCGGCTTGTCGAAGTCTTCCTTCTTGTAGCCCAGCGCGTAGTACATCGAGCGGTTGGGGGAGCGCGCCACGCCTTGCGTGATGTGCTGCGAGCGTTTGTTGTATGCCATGGGAATCTCCGGGGGAAGTGTGCCGGCCTGCGCGGGGCGCCTCGGGGTTCCGAGGACCGGGCAGGCTCTTGCCATGTTGTGGACGAGAGCATGCCGCTTGCCTTTTATCGTGTCAAATATATTATTCAACCTTTATTGAGTCGAAAAACATATCAGGAGCTGCTTTGGACCTGCGCCAGTTGCGCTATTTCGTCACCGTGGCGGAGGAGTTACATTTCGGCCGCGCCGCGCGGCGCCTGGCCATGACGCAGCCGCCGCTGTCCCAGCAGATCCAGGCGCTGGAGGAGGAGATCGGCGTGCAGCTGTTCGCCCGCACGCGGCGCTCAGTGGCGCTCACCCCTGCCGGCCAGCAATGGCTGCCCGAGGTGCGCCGCGTGCTGGCCGATGCGGCCGCGCTGCCGGGCCTGGCCCAGCGGCTGGCGCGCGGGGAGGCCGGCACGCTGTCGCTGGCCTTTGTCAGCACGGCCGACTATGGCATCCTGCCCGACCTGCTGCGGCGCTTCCGGGCGCGGCACCCTAATGTGCAACTGCAACTGCGCGAGGCCACCAGCGATATCCAGCTGGAGGCCCTGATGGACGGTGGTATCGACGCCGGGCTGGTGATCCGCCCGCAACTGCCGGCCATGCCGCATGGCGTGGCCTACCTGCCGCTGGTGCGCGAGCCGCTGGTGCTGGCCGTGCCGCAAGGCTGGCGCCCGGATGGCTCAGCGGGGGCGGCCGACGGAACGGAGCCCGGCGTTTCCCTGAAAGAGGCGGCGCACGAACCGCTGATCATCTTTCCCCGGCGAAGCGCGCCGGCGTTTTATGACATCATTACGGGCTGTTACGCGCGCGAAGGCCTTACGCCGGTGATCGCCCAGGAGGCCATCCAGATGCAGACGATCGTCAGCCTGGTATCCGCCGGCATGGGGGTGGCGCTGGTGCCGGCCTCGCTTTGCAACCTTCGCCGTACCGGTGTGTCCTACCTGCCGTTGCGCGGTGCCGGGCCCGATATCGAGACAGGGCTGGTGTGGCGTGAGGCTGGCGCCGACAGCGTGAGCCCCGTGCTGAGATCGTTCATCGAGATCGCCGGGGCGCTGGCCGCTGCCATGACGCTGACGCAAAACGCTGGCATAACACCGGGCACGGAGCCGGGCGCGCAGCTTGGCACTGCCGCTGCGGCAACGCACCTGACGGACGCAGCCTGAACCCTGAGATCGCGCCGGAGGCCAGTTTGCCCGTGCGCGATCTCTCTACCTACAACCCTAACCACGGCACACATGCTGATTCATCCCCAATTCGACCCGGTTGCGATTCATCTCGGCCCGCTCGCCATCCGCTGGTACGGGCTGATGTACCTTGCCGGGTTCATCATGTTCCTGTGGTTCGGGCGCCTGCGCATCCGCCAGCCGCATATCGCGGCCCAGGGCTGGACGGTCAAGGACCTGGACGACATGCTGTTCTTCGGCGTGCTGGGCGTGATCCTGGGCGGGCGGCTGGGCTACGTGTTTTTCTACAAGGCCGATTACTACCTGAGCCATCCGCTTGAGATCTTCAAGGTGTGGGAGGGCGGCATGGCCTTCCACGGCGGTTTTCTGGGCGTGATCGTGGCGATGTGGCTGTTCGCCAAGCTGCGCGGGCGGCACTGGATGGAGGTTACCGACTTCATCGCGCCGATGATTCCCTGCGGGCTGGCGGCCGGGCGCATCGGCAACTTCATCAACGGCGAGCTGTGGGGCCGCCCCACCGACCTGCCGTGGGGCATGATCTTCCCGCAGGCCGGCGACAACATTCCCCGCCATCCTTCGCAGCTTTATCAATTTGCCGGCGAAGGCGTGGCGCTGTTCATCATCCTGTGGCTGTTCGCCAGGAAGCCGCGCCCCATGGGCGCGGTCTCGGGCGTGTTCCTGATCGGCTACGGCGGGTTCCGTTTCCTCGCCGAGTTCGCGCGCGAGCCGGATAACTTCCTGGGCCTGCTGGCGCTGAACTTCTCCATGGGCCAGTGGCTGAGCCTGCCGATGATCCTGGCTGGCATTGCCTTGGTGGTGTGGGCGAACCGTCACGGACAGGCGGCGCAGGCCCCGCTCCGTTGAAGCCGGCGCGGATGACCCCGCAGGTGACCATGTTCACCGCTGCCATCTTCGATATGGATGGCCTGCTGATCGACTCCGAGCGCGCCATCATGCAAGCCTGGATTGGCGCCGCGCGCGAGATCGGCATCACGCTGGCGGCCAGCGACTACGTGCAGGTGATCGGCAAGGCCAAGCCGGAGTCCGATGCCTTCCTGGTTTCCCTGCTTGGCGACGAGCATGCCTTCCGCCAGGTGCAGGCGATGGCGGGCGCGCAATTGCATGCGCCGGCCACCGGGCCCCGGTTCCCGCTGAAGCCCGGCGCCAGGGAATTGCTCTCGGCGCTGCACGGCGCGGGCATTCCCTGCGCGGTGGCGTCGTCGTCCCGTGTCGAGGAGATCAAGGACCGGCTCGGGCGCGTGGGCGTGTTGGATTTCTTTTCTTCCGTCTCGGGTGGTGACGAGGTGCGCCGCGGCAAGCCGGACCCGGCGCTGTACCAGCTCGCCGCTGAGCGCCTTGGCGTGGCGCCGCAGGCGTGCCTGGCCTTCGAGGACAGCGAGAACGGCGCAACGGCCGCGAACCGCTCGGGGGCGCGGGTGGTGGTGGTGCCCGATATCAAGCCGCCTTCGCCGGTCGTGACCGGATTCAGTTTCCGGGTGCTGGGCACGCTGCATGAGGCCATTGCGCATGTGCCGCACTGGTTTGGCGTCCACGCGGCAAGGGGTTTGGCGGACTAGTCCGCACACGGCGCCCCGTGGCGTTGCAGTCCCATTTCCCTGTCGTGGTGCATGTTGCGCATGCCGCTGCGCAACATCGAATTGTCTTGCCATCCAGTCACCGTTATTCATAATTATGAATTATTGGGCCTGGCAAGACACATTTCACCGTGCCGCAAGCCACCCCGATGCCGTTGCATTCTTCCGTCCGGAGGCACCATGCGCATCATCCAGCAAGCCCTGTACCTCGAAGTCGCGGAGCGCCTGCGTGCCATGATCGACGAGCACGCGCTGATGCCCGGCGCCTGGATCGACGAGGCCACGGTCGCCGAGTCCATGGGGATCTCGCGCACGCCGATGCGCGAGGCGCTCAAGGTGCTGGCCGCCGAAGGCTTGGTGCGGCTGGAGCCGCGCCGCGGCTGCTTCGTCAACGCCTTGTCCGAGCAGGACCTCGACGAGATCTTCCCGCTGATGGCGCTGCTGGAAGGACGCTGCGCCTATGAGGCGGCGCGCAACGCCACCGCCGAGGACCTCGACGCGCTCGAAAGCCTGCATGCCGACCTGACCCGGTATGCGCAGGCCGGCAATATCGACGCCTACTACGAAACCAACTACCAGATCCACGAAGCCATCCAGCGGCTCGCCGGCAATCGCTGGCTGTCTGGCCTGATCAGCGACCTGCGCAAGGTGCTGCGGCTGTCGCGCCACAAGAGCCTGAAGTTGCCGGGCCGCATCCGCGAATCCTGCGCCGAGCATCTGTCGGTGTTCTCCGCGCTCAAGGCGCATGACCCGGAGGGCGCCGAGACCCTGATGAAGACGCACTTGCTGCGCCAGCGCGGCGCGCTCAGGGCACTGGACGCCGCCGAGGTTGACGAGGTTGAAGTGGTTGACGATAGCGGTGGCGATCCCATCCCCGAAGCACAGCCCGGCCGCCTGCGCCTAGCCGGCAAATCATCCGTTGATCGATAGCAGCCTGGACAGCCGTTACGGATAGCCGTTACGGATAGCCGGTATGGATAGCCGGTATGGATAGCCCTTATGGACCGCACTTACAGACAGCCAAAAGCAGGTACGCCCATGGATTCCCTCAGCAATAGCGAACAGAAAGTCAGCGCGCCCCTGAGCGGCTTTGAGCCGTCGGCGCCAACCCTGTTGTCCCGCTTTGGCCGGTGGTGGGGCCGCAAGGGCGATGGCAACGCCAAGCCGGATGCGGTTGCCGATGCCAAGGCACGCGGCCAGGCCGTGGCGCTGCCGGCTCGCGTGCTGCGCCGGCAGCGCGAGCAGCTGCGCCAGTGCTTCGATGCGCGCCTGACCGACAGCGCGGCCAACGCCGCCGCGCAAACCTGGCGGGCCGAGTACGAAGCCGCGGGCGATGACGCACGCCAGGCCATGCTCGGCGTGCTGGCCGAAGTCGCCGCCAGCGGCAGCGCGCAAGCGGAGGACGAGGCCAAGGACGGCAATGCGGACAAATCTGCGTCCGGCCCGCCGCAGGCCACGTCCAACGCGCGCATCCGCTTCTTCAAGCGGCTGGCGGCCTTGCACGGGCAGGAGGGCGCAAGCGTGTGCGGCCTGCATTTCCTGATCGGCCTGCGTGCTGACATGCTGCGATGGCACAAGCGCGTGCCGGGCCTGCGCCCGCTTGACGACGATCTGGAGGCGCTGTTTTCCAACTGGTTCGACGTGGGCCTGCTGGAACTGCAGCCCATCACATGGGACTCGCCCGCATCGCTGCTGGAAAAGCTGATCCGCTACGAGGCGGTGCACGAGATCGCGTCCTGGGCGGACCTGCGCAACCGGCTCGATTCCGATCGCCGCTGCTATGCGTTCTTCCACCCGCGCATGCCGCGCGAGCCGCTGATCTTTGTCGAGGTGGCCTTCGTGCCCGAGATGGCCGCCAACGTCCATGCGCTGCTGGACGAAGCCGCGCCGCTGGAGGACCTGCGCCGCGTGAAGTGGGCGATCTTCTACTCCATCTCCAATACCCAGGCGGGCTTGCGCGGCGTGAGCTTTGGCAACTTCCTGCTCAAGCGCGTGATCGAGGAGTTGCAGCGTGAGTTTCCCAAGCTCAAGCAGTTCGCCACGCTCTCGCCCATTCCCGGGTTTGCCGACTGGCTGCGCAAGCGCGATGGCGACGCGGTGGCCATGGTGCTGGGTGACAAGCGCCTGGCGCGCTGGAGCGAGCGCCACGGCACGCCACCTGCCGACGGCGCCGGCTGGCTGGCCGCGCTGCCTGCCGATTCCGAGGATGCGATGGTGCGCGACATCGCGCTGGCGCTGGCCGCGCATTACCTGGTGCGCGAGCGCCAGCAGGCGCTGCCGGCCGATCCGGTGGCGCGCTTTCACCTGGGCAATGGCGCCTGCGTGGAGCGCCTGAACTGGGCCGCCGACCTGTCGCGCAAGGGCCGTGCGCAGTCGTGCGGGATGATGGTGAATTATCTTTACGTGCCCGAGGCGCTAGATGACAATCTGGTGCGCCTTGGCAACGGATCCCCGCGCATGAGCCGCGCGGTGAGCAAGCTGTTGTAACCCTGGTCAGGTAAAAGACAAGGCCGCGGGCCGCGGGCCGCGTTCGTGGGCCATGCCAGCAGTTCTTCGTTTGACTTTCCACAGCAGAAGAGAAAAGAGAGAGGAGACAGAGTCATGAATCGTCGTCAGTTTCAAGTGGCAGGGCTGGCTTGCGCGCTGGGCGCGGGTTTGGGCGCGGTAGCGCCCGTGGCGCAGGCCGACGCCTGGCCGTCCAAGCCGATCACCGTGATCGTGCCGTTCCCGGCCGGCGGCGGCACCGATGCCTTCGCCCGCCCGCTGACCGCGCAGCTTTCCAAGCAGCTCGGCAAGCAGTTCGTGATCGATAACCGCGGCGGCGCTGGCGGCACCGTGGGCGCGAGCATCGCGGCCAAGGGCGCGCCGGACGGCTATACCGTTTTCATCGGCGGTGCGCACCACGCTATCGCACCGTCGTTCTACAAGAAGCTCGACTACGACATCGAGAAGGATTTCATCCCCGTCACGGTGATCGCGCAGCCGCCGCAGGTGATCGTGGTGAACCCGGCCAAGGTCTCCGCCAACACGCTGGGCGAGCTGATCGCCTATGCCAAGAAGAACCCTGGCAAGCTGAACTACGCATCGGCCGGCAACGGCTCGTCCCACCATCTGGCGGGCGAGCTGTTCAAGCTGCAGACCAAGACCTTCATCACGCATATTCCCTACAAGGGGGCCGGCCCTGCGCTGTCCGACCTGATCGCGGGCCAGGTGGATATGGATTTCGACGGTCTCGGGTCTTCGGCCCAGCATATCCGCGCCGGCCGCATCAAGGCGCTGGCGGTGGCATCGACCAAGCGCTCGGCCGCGTTCCCGAACGTGCCCACCGCCGCCGAGGCCGGGGTGCCTAACTACGAAGTCTCCACCTGGTACGCGATGTGGGTGCCCAAGGGCACGCCCAAGGACATCGTCGACCGGCTTTACACCGAAGTGGAGAAGGCACTGAACACGCCCGAGATGAAGCAGATCTGGCTTGCCAACGGCTCCGATACGCCGGCTTTCACGCAAGAGCAGTTCGCGCAGTTCCAGCACGCCGAGATCAAGCGCTGGGCGACGGTGGTGCAGCAGTCCGGCGCCAAGATCGACTGATGGAGGATAGCCGCATGGTCTCCGATGTTTCCGATGTTTCCGGCGCGCGTGGAGCGCAGGCATGAGCGGCACGGTAGCGTTCGCGCGTGAGGGCAACGTGGCCACGGTCACGCTGTCCCACGCTGGCAAGCTCAATGCCATCTCCGTGGCGATGTGGCGCGCGCTGGCGCAGGGCTTTGCGGATCTTTCCGCCGATCCCTCGCTGCGCTGCGTGGTGGTGCGCGGCGCCGATGGCAACTTTGCCGCTGGCGCCGACATTGCCGAGTTCCCCGAGGAGCGGGGCGATGCCGCCGCGCTGCGCCGTTACCACGAGGCGGTGATTGCGCCTGCGCTGGCGGCCATCGCGGGCTGCCTGCATCCGACGCTTGCCATGATCGAAGGGGTTTGCGTGGGTGGCGGGCTGGAGATCGCCTGCCATTGCGACCTGCGCATCGCCGCCGACGACAGCCGCTTCGGCGTGCCGATCAACCGCCTCGGCTTTCCCATGGCGCCTGGTGAGCTGACCGGGCTGCTGGCCCTGGCGGGCCGCGCGGTGACGCTGGAGATCCTGCTGGAGGGCAGGGTGTTCGACGCCGCCGAGGCGCGTGAGAAAGGGCTGCTGACGCGCGTGGTGCCGGCAGCGGCACTCGACGACGAAGTTGCCGCGGCCGTCAAGCGCATCGTGGCCGGCGCGCCGCTGGCCGCCCGCATCAACAAGCAGAGCATCCGCCGCCTGGCGCCGGCGCCCGCGCCGCTCACCGCGGCGGAGCTCGACGCGCATTTCCGCTATGGCGACAGCGCCGACCATGCCGAAGGCGTGGCGGCATTCCTGGCGCGCCGGCCGCCGCGCTTCAGCGGTCAATAGCACGGGCAATCGCTTTCGGTATCATTGCCGACTATCGATCGGATTGCTCATGTGGATTGCCCATGCTATTGCCGATTCCGTTTTTCATCTTCCGCAATATGAACGCCAACCTGTTCGCCCTATTCGAATCCCGCTTCCCGGCGGACCGCAGTGCCTGCTGCATTGAAACCCACGACGGCCTCTACTACAGTTGGGACGACCTGGACCGCGCCACCGCCAAGATGGCCAACCTGCTGGCCGCGCTCAAGCTGCCCGAGGGCGCGCGCGTGGCGGTGCAGGTGGAAAAATCGCCGGAGGCGCTGTTCCTCTACCTCGCCACGCTGCGCGCGGGCTACATCTACCTGCCGCTCAATACCGCCTACCAGGAAGCCGAGATCGACTACTTTGTCGGCAACGCCGAGCCGGCGGTGGTGGTGTGCAGCAGCGCTAACTTCGGCTGGGTGTCCAAGGTGGCGTTCCGCCACGGCACCAAGCACGTCTTCACGCTGGACGATGACCGCTCTGGCTCGCTGTTGTCCCGCGCCGCTGCGCAACCGGACCGCTTCGCCACGGTGGCACGCGGCGCCGACGAACTCGCCGCCATTCTCTACACCTCGGGCACCACGGGCCGCAGCAAGGGCGCCATGCTCACGCACGGCAACCTGGCCTCCAACGCCAAGACGCTGCATGCGTACTGGGGCTGGCGCAGCGACGATGTGCTGCTGCACATGCTGCCGATCTTCCACGTGCATGGCCTGTTCGTCGCGTCGCACGGCGCGCTCTTGGCCGGTGCCAAGATGATCTGGGCGCCCAAGCTCGACATGGCGCAGATCCTGAAATTCCTGCCGCGTTGCACGGTGATGATGGGCGTGCCCACGTATTACGTGCGCATGGTGCAGGAGCCGCGCTTTGACGACGACACCTGCCGCCGCATGCGCCTGTTCGTGTCCGGCTCCGCGCCGCTGCTGATGGAAACCTTCGATGCCTTTCGCGAGCGCACGGGCCACACCATCCTGGAGCGCTACGGCATGAGCGAGACCGTGATGCTGGTCTCCAACCCGTACGACGCGCAAGATGGCGAGCGTATCGGCGGCACCGTCGGCAAGGCGCTGCCGGGAGTGTCGGTGCGCGTGGTGGATGGCGACGGCAAGCCTTGCGCGGCGGGCGAGATCGGCAATGTGGAAGTGCGCGGCCCGAACGTGTTCAAGGGCTACTGGCGCATGCCGGAGAAGACGCAGGAGGAGTTCACCGCCGATGGCTGGTTCAAGACCGGCGACGTGGGCCGCTTTGGCGGTGCCATTGTCAGCCAGGCTGGCGAGCGCAAGGTGCCAGACGATTACCTGACCATCGTTGGCCGCAGCAAGGACCTGATCATCTCCGGTGGCTACAACGTCTACCCCAAGGAGATCGAGAGCTTTATCGACGAGATGCCGGGCGTGGCGGAAAGCGCCGTGATCGGCGTGCCGCATGCCGACTTCGGCGAGGCGGTGGTGGCGGTGGTGGTTGGCAAGCCTGGTGCCTCGCTGGATGCGCTGAGCCTGATTGGCGGGCTCAAGGGCCGCATTGCCAATTTCAAGGTGCCCAAGCGCGTGCACGTGGTGGATGAGTTGCCGCGCAACACCATGGGCAAGGTGCAGAAGAACGTGCTGCGCCAGCAGTTCGGGGTGCTGTAAGCACTGCCGCTCCTTGATGGCCATGCATCAAGGGCAAGGATCAAAGACAAGGCCCCTGCCGCTTGCGCGGCAGGGGCCTTGTTCCGTGCCTTCTGCCTTGACCCTTGAGCCTGTGGCTTCGGACGGCGCTTACTTCAGCATCTGCACCGAGCCGTTCACCGTCACGGTGACCTGCGCCTTGCCGCCCTCGACCGGCACCGGCGCGGAATCAGCCATCATGGCCTTGGCTGCATACATGCGCGGCATCGGCTGCACCGCGCCAACCTCGCCCACCTGCACTTCACGGATGGTGTAGCTGCCGTAGCCGAACAGCTTGGTGGTGGCCTGGGCCTTGTCGCGGAACGAGGCCACGGCCTGCTCGGTCAGCCTGGTCTCGGCCGCCTGGCGGGCTTCGCGCGAGAGCGAGAAGCTGATGTTCTGCACCTGCATCTGGCTGGCGAGCTGCCCCGCGAGCTTGGACACGGCGGTGAAATCGCGCGATTCCAGAATCACCTCGGCGCGGCCGCGCCAGGTGCTGATGCGCCCGTTCTTGTCGTTGGACGGATAGATGGTGAAGCCGCCTGATTGCGCCTGCACGCCATTGGTACGCTTGGCCTGCGCGATCACGTCCGCCGTCTTGGCCGATAGCGCCGAGGAGATCGCGCCCGGTTCCGCGCCTTCCTGCTCGGCGGCGAGCGTCAGGTGCACCACGTCGGTCGGCACTTCGGTGGCGGCCTGGGCGGACAGCGACAGCACGCCGGCAGGGGCCGGCTCGTGGGTCGGGCCGCCGCCCTGGGCGGCGGCAACCATGGCGGTAGTACCGAGCAGCGTGGCGGCAAGCAGATGTTTCATTGGATTCTCCCTTGTCAGACGATGGGGATCAGACGCGCCGCCCAGGTGATCGTTCCGCTACGTCGCGTGCGACCTTGTATCTACTTGTATCCGCGGCATGCATCGCCCGCACCTGCGGCCTCAGAACGCGTGCCAGGCCTTCCACATCATGTAGGCCGACAGGCTGAACAGCAGGCAGGCGAAGACTTTCTTCAACTGTGCGACATCCATGCGGTGCGCGGTGCGCGCGCCCAGCGGCGCGGTCAGCACGCTGGCAACCGCGATCACCGCCAGCGCAGGCAGGTAGATGTAGCCGAGCGAGCCGGCCGGCAGCCCGGTCTGGCCCAGCCCGCTCCACACATAGCCGATCACGCTCGCCACCGCGATGGGAAACCCGAGTGCGGCCGAGGTGGCCACGGCGTTGTGGATTGGCACATTGCACCAGGTCATGAACGGCACCGAGACAAAGCCGCCGCCCGCGCCCACCAGGCTGGACAGGAAGCCGATCACGCCGCCCGCGCCCAGCATGCCCGGCGTGCCCGGCAGTTGCCGGTGCGCAGCGGGCTTGCGGTTGCGCAGCATCTGCCACGCCGAAAAGCCTACGAATACAGCGAACAGCAGCGACAGCCAACTGGTCTTGAGCGCCGCGAAGACCTTGCCGCCGCCGATCATGCCGCCAATCAGGATGCCGGGCGCCAGGGCCAGCACCAGCTTCCATCGCACCATGCCGCGCTTGTGGTGGGCGCGCACCGAGGACAGCGAGGTGAACAGGATAGTCGCCATGGAGGTGGCGATGGCCATATGGACGATGGCCTCATGGGGGAAGGCCAGGGCGGTGAACAGCAGCGTGAGGAAGGGCACCATCATCATGCCGCCGCCTACGCCCAGCAAGCCGGCGCAGAAGCCGGTAAAGGCGCCGAGCAGCAGCAGCCCGGGAATCAGGGAAAAGCTCATGACGCGGATTCGACCTTGTTGGCGTTGTAGTTATGTCGTCGGCAGCCATTGTGTCATGCCGCTGCTGTGACCGTCGATGCCTGCCTAGCGCATCAGCCGCGTGGTGATGAAGCGCCATTCGGCCGGCGTCACCGGCGTGATCGACAACCGGTTGCCGCGGCGTAGCACGACCATGTCGGCCAGTTCGTCATGTGCGCGCAGGTCGGCCAGCGAGATCAGCGGGCCCTTGCCGATAAAGCGCACGTCAACCAGCATCCAGCGCGGCGCATCCGGCTTGGCGGCGGCGTCGTAGTAATCGCTCTTCGGGTCGAACTGGGTGGGATCGGGGTAGGGCTGCGAGCTGACCTCGGCCAGGCCGGCAATGCCGGGCTGCGGACAGGAGGAGTGATAGAACAGCACGCCGTCGCCGATCTGCATGCCGTCGCGCATGAAGTTGCGGGCCTGGTAGTTGCGCACGCCGGTCCATGGCAAGGTGCCGCGTTGGGCCAGCGTATCGATGCTGGCCTCGTCGGGTTCCGACTTCATCAGCCAGTACTGGCGGGCGCGCGCGGCGGCATTGGCTTGCGTGGATCGGCTCATGGGCGGGCAG
>NZ_JBXASU010000093.1:0-27969 GCF_058809705.1 Cupriavidus sp. MPR-AND1C
CGTCACCCCCCAATCCCGCAACACCGCCTCACTATCCGCACCCGGCTCCGCAGGCGCCTGAGGCACCCCCGCCGGCGTGCGGCTGAAACGCGGGGCCGGCGCCGGCTGCATCACCCCGTCGATCTCAAGAAACGTCTCGCGCGCCCGGTTATGCGGATGTTGCGGCGCCTCGTCCCAGTCCAGGATCGGGGCAAAGCAGGCGTCGCTGCCTTCCAGCAGCTCGCACCACTGCGCGCGCGTGCGGGTGAGGAACAGCGTGGTCATGCGGGCCTTGAGCTCGGGCCAGTGGCGTTTGTCGAGCTGCTTGTCGAAGAGCGGATCGTCCAGGCCGCAGCGCTCGCGCAGCAGCGCGTAGAACTGCGGCTCGATGGCGCCCACCGCAACGTACTTGCCATCCGCGCAGGCATAGGTGTCGTAGAAATGCGCCGCCCCATCCAGCAGGTTGTCGCCGCGCTGGTTGGTCCAGCGCCCGGCGGCCTTGAAGCCGTACATCATGGCGGACAGCAAGGCCGTGCCGTCGGTCATGGCAGCGTCCACCACCTGCCCCTTGCCGGAGTTGCGGGCTTCGTTGATGGCGCACATCACGCCAAACGCCAGCAGCATGCCGCCGCCGCCAAAGTCGCCAACGTAGTTGAGCGGCACCACCGGTGGTTCCCCCGCCCGGCCGATGGCGTGCAGGGCGCCGCCGATGGCGATGTAGTTGATATCGTGGCCGGCGGCCTGGGCCAGCGGGCCGTGCTGGCCCCAGCCGGTCATACGGCCGTACACCAGCGCCGGATTGCGCGCCAGGCAAGGCTGCGGCCCCAGGCCCAGGCGTTCCATCACGCCGGGGCGAAAGCCTTCGATCAGCACGTCGGCCTTGGCGATCAGGTCCAGCACGACCTCGGCCGCGCCGGGCTTGCGCAGGTCGATGGCCAGGGAGCGCCTGCCGCGCGCGGTCACGTCGCAGCGCGCGCGGCCGGCGCCGGTGGCCGGCGCCTCGCCGGGATTGGCCGGGCGAGGGCGGTCGATGCGAATCACCTCGGCGCCCTGGTCGGCCAGCATCATCGCGCAGAACGGCGCCGGGCCGATTCCAACCATTTCCACCACTTTCAGTCCAGCCAACGGTCCCGCCATGTCCTGTCTCCGGTTGTGTGCTCCCGCAGGGGAAGCGTCGTGCCGGTCAGTTTGCCACGCTCGCCGGGCTGTGGAATCGTCAATAACGACGAATACGCGAATAGACGAACATGCGAACACGCGCGCAACAACGGCCCGGGCCTAGGCCAGGCCCGCCGCCGCGAAAGCCGGCGGTGTCGCGGCAAGCGCCTCGGGGAGCGCTTGGGACATGCGCTCGCCGAGGTCGCCGGGCACCGGCTGCCCGCTGTCGGCCAGTGCCTGGGCCACGCTGACCACCTTGTCGGCACGGTAGTGGCGCCCGCTGCCTATGGCGGCCTCGAAATCGTTGGCGCGGCCATTGATCTCCCGCGGATCGGCGCTGACCAGCAGCACGGCGTGCGCCAGCACCACGTGCAGGCTGGCGTCGCCCGCGCCCGCCACGCGGCGCCAATATTGCGCCGTGCCGGCAATCTTGCGGGCCTGCTCCGGCGGGCCCCAGGCCAGGTTGAAGCGGCCGTCGCAAAACGACCCATCCACCGCTTGCCAGTGCGTCTGCAAGCCCAGGCGGCTCAACGCGGCGGCCAGCACCTCGCACAGATGCAGATAGGCCGGCTCGGCATAGGTCCCGGCGCCGCCGCGCACCGGATAGGCCAGGCTCAGGTTGACGATGCCCGGGCCCTGCGGCACCAGCCCGCCGCCTGACAGGCGCAGCCAGACCGGGCAGCCACGCGCGGCAAAGTCGGCGCGCGCGGCCTCCAGTTGCGCATGCCGCAGGTAGCTGCGCGGCACCACCAGCGAAACCGGCGCCTGCCACAGGTGCGCCAGCCAGCGGCCGGCGGATGCCCGCTCCAGCAGCGCCTGCTCGGCGTGCAAGGGATCGGGGTCGGTGGGATCGGGATCGAGGAATTCAAATCGCATGGCATGACCGGTAAGCGCCGGGACGGAACGCGCACATGCCGGGCCGCACCGCGGCCCGGTGCCGGTCAATGGAAGGTGAAGCCACCGTCGACGTTGACCGACTGCCCGGTCACATTGTCCATGGTCGCGAAGAACAGCGCCATCCGGCCCATGTCTTCGGGCGTCTGCGCCCGCCCCTGCGGGATCAGCGTGAGCTGGTGGCGGGCCCAGGAATCCTCCACCGATTCGCCCTCTGCCTTCCATTCGTCGGAGAGGCGATCCCACATATAGGTGCGCACGATGCCGGGGCAGATAGCGTTGACGGTGATGCCGTCGCGTGCCACTTCCTTGGCCAGGGCGTTGGTGAAGCCAACCACCGCGAACTTCGAGGCGCTGTAGTGGGCAAGGTTGGGGAAGCCTTCCTTGCCGGCGATCGAGGCGACGTTGATGATGCGACCCTTGTGCTGGGCTTTCATGTGTTCCAGCGCGGCCTGGCAGCCGAGGAAGGTGCCTTTGGCGTTGACGTCCATGACAAAGTCCCAGTCGCGCTCGCTGAGTGCATCGACAGGGTGGATGCTGATGACGCCAGCGCAGTTGACCAGGATATCCAGGCCGCCGAGCTGGTCGAGTGCCTGCCTGACCATGGCGCGGTGCATCTCGGGTTTTGTCACGTCGACCTTGAGGGTGCTCACCCGGCGGCCGAGCGCGCGCACGTCTTGCGCGGTTTCGCGCATGGCGTCTTCGAGCAGGTCGGCGATCAGGATATCAGCGCCGGCCTTGGCGAGTGTCAGGGCGATGCCGCGGCCAATGCCGCGCGCACCGCCGGTGATGACGGCGACTTGCCCCTTCAGGGGTTCGTTCATGGGTGGTCTCCTAGCCTTGTCTTGTTGATTTTCTTGTGCATACAGTCACGAAATACGTCGCGCGATGCGCTGGCTTTCTCCCCTCTCCCGCTTCGTGGGAGAGGGGAGCAAACCAGCGGGACTGCGCTTCGTCAGCCGCCGATATGCCGCTTGAGCAGCGCGTTGACTTCGTTGGCCTTCTCCATCTGGCTCATATGCCCGGCATCGTCGAACACCTTCACCGTCGCGCCGGCCGGCGCGTTGGCCGCATGCGAGGCGGGGATGATCTGGTCCTGCGCGCCCCAGATCACCAGCACAGGCTTGCCGGTATCGCCCAGCCTGTGCCCGGGCAGTTCGGTTTGCCGGCCGCCACCGAACAGGCTGGCGCCGAGTGTGCCGAGCGCTTGCGTAATGCCGTCCAGCCGCTTGTACTTGAGCAGGTCGTCCAGCATCTGGCGGCTGACCAGCCCGGCATCGGCGAACAGCAGTTCCACCACCGGCTTGAGGTCGCGGCGGGATTGCGCGTTGACGAAGCCTTCGGTGTACTGGCTGTTGACCTCCTCACCAAGGCCCGCCGGCGATACGAGCGCGACCGAGCGCACGCGTTGCGGCGCGTCCACCGCCAGCTGCGCGGCGACGCCGCCGCCCATCGAATGGCCCACCAGGTGGGCCTGGCCGATGTCGAGCGCATCCATGAAATGCGCGACGAACCCTGCCAGCGATGCGAGCGTGGTGCCGGGCAGCCTGGGCGTGGCGTGTCCGTGCGCCGGCAGGTCCAGCGCGATGACGGTGTGCGCATCGGCCAGTGCGTCGAGGTTGAACAGCCAGTTGTCCAGGTCCCCGCCGAAGCCATGGATGAACAGCACGGTGTCCGCGCCCTCGCCGCGCTTTGCGTAGCGCGTGCGGATGCCGTCGACTTCGATGAACTGATAGGCCGAGGCGGCGGCGCCCTCTTCTTCCTCGTCGGCCGCCGGCGTTTCATAGGCGGCGACAAAAGCGTCGATGTCCGCGTCGCTGACCTCGGGCGGCGCCAGCACGCCCAGCAGTGCCTTGACCGGCAGGATGTCGCCCACGGCCGCCACCTTGCGGCGCAGGGTGCCGGCGTCCGGCGCTTCCACCGCGTTGGCGATCTTGTCGGTCTCCACGTCGAGGATCGGCATGCCGACCGTGATCTGCGCGCCTTGCTCGACCAGCCAGTCGTTGATCGTGCCTTCTTTCATCGACAGGCCCCATTTGGGCATGACGATCGGGGTGATCGCGGCCATCAGTGTTTCCCTCCTTTCACGGTCTTGCGCGCGGCATCGGCGATGTGCGCCGCGCTGGGGATGTAGAGGTCTTCCAGCGCGGGCGAGAACGGCACCGGCGTATGCGGCGGGCAGACCATCTCGATGCCGGCCTTGAGCGCGCCGAACGCGCGCTGCGCCACCTGTGCCGAGATGTCGGTGGCGATGTTGCAGCGCGGGCTGGCTTCATCCACCACCACCAGGCGGCCGGTGTGTTCCACCGACTCCAGCACGGTGTCGATATCCAGCGGCGAGAGCGTGCGCAGGTCCACGATCTCCGCCTCGATGCCTTCCTTGGCCAATGTCGCCGCCGCCTCCAGCGCGCGGTGCACCATCAGGCCATAGGTGACGATGGAAACATCCTTGCCGTCGCGCACGATGTTGGCCTCGCCGAAGGGGATCGCGTACGAGTTCTCCGGCACCTCGCCTTCGAAGCCATAGAGATTCTTGTGCTCGCAGAAGATGACGGGGTCGTTGTCGCGGATCGCCTGGATCAGCAGGCCTTTGGTGTCATATGGCGTGCTGGGGCACACCACCTTGAGGCCGGGGATATGCGTAAACAGCGGCGTGAGCATCTGGCTGTGCTGGGCGGCTGCGCGAAAGCCCGCGCCCACCATCGCGCGGATCACCACCGGCGTCTCCGCCTTGCCGCCGAACATGTAGCGGAACTTGGCCGCCTGGTTGAAGATCTGGTCGAAGCACACGCCCATGAAGTCGATGAACATCAGCTCGGCAATCGGGCGCATGCCGCAAGCCGCGGCGCCGATGGCCGCGCCCACATAGGCGGATTCGGACAGCGGCGTGTCCAGCAGGCGGTCGCCGTGCTTGGCGTACAGGCCCTTGGTCACGCCGAGCACGCCGCCCCAGGCGTCTTTCTCGCCGTCCGCGCCGGCGCCGCCGACGATGTCTTCTCCGAGCATGATCACGCTCGGGTCACGGGTCATTTCCTGGTCGATCGCTTCGTTGATCGCCAGCTTCATGCTTAATTTGCGGGACATGGTGTGGTCTCCTGATCTTGCTTGCTGTCGTTATGTCTCGGAATGGCTGAGGTCGCGCGCTTAGTGCTTAGTAGCTGACGTACACATCGGTCAGCAGGTCGGCGGGCGTGGGGAACGGCGCCGCCTTGGCCTGCTGCACGGCGTCCTCGATCAGCGCGGCAACCTGCTCGTCGATGGCCTTGAGTTCGTCCAGCGCGATCACCCCGGCCTGGGTCACGGTGGCAGTGAACTTCTTCAGGCAGTCCTTGTTGGCGCGAATGTCATCGAGCTCGCCGGAGGCGCGATAGGTTTGCGCGTCGCCTTCGAAGTGGCCATAGAAGCGGACCATCTTGCATTCCAGCAGGGCCGGGCCACCGCCTTCGCGGGCCCGCTTGATGACTTCGCCCGCCGCCTCGTGCACCGCGAAGAAATCCGTGCCATCCACCGTCACGCCGGGAATGCCGAAGCCGGCGGCGCGGTCGACGTAGCTGTCCACTGCCGTGCCGTAGTCGCGCGCGGTGGATTCGGCATAGCCGTTGTTCTCGATCACGAAGATCACCGGCAGGTTCCACACCGCGGCCAGGTTCAGGCTCTCCAGGAAGGTGCCCTGGTTGGACGCGCCATCACCGGCAAAGGTGATGCCGATCTCGCCCTTGCCGCGGAACTTGGCGGCCAGCGCGGCGCCGCACACCAGCGGCGCGCCCGCGCCCAGGATACCGTTGGCGCCCATCATGCCCTTGGACAGATCGGCGATATGCATGGAGCCGCCCTTGCCGTTGCAGGAGCCGCCCTTGCGCCCGTAGATCTCCTTCATCATCGCCACCGGGTCGACGCCCTTGGCAATGCAGTGGCCGTGGCCGCGGTGGGTGCTGGCGATGCGGTCGCCGTCGCCCAGGTGGTGCAGGATGCCGACCCCGGCGGCTTCCTCGCCGGCGTAGAGGTGGACGAAGCCCGGGATGTCGCCGCGCCCGAAGTCCACGTGCAGGCGCTCTTCGAAATCGCGGATGGTGCGCATCCTGCGATAAACGGCGAGCAGTTCCTGCTTGTCGAGGGGCAGCGTGTTCCCGGTGGTACCGGATGCGTTGGCTGTCATGTCTGTCTCCTTCATGGTTTTGTGGTGGCGGTAGAAAGCTCGGTGAGTGGCTGGGGTGGGGAATGCTGTGGTTGCCGGGGCGGCGGCGCGCGCCCGCTGCGCATCAATCCGGCGGCGGCGGCGTAGCGCATGCAGGCCGCCACGTCGATGCTCAGGAAGGCGCGCTCGCGCAGCGTCACGGTGACTTCGTCCTGCGGGCCGAACACCAGCTCGCGCTCGCCGTCCAGCGCGACGATGCCGGCGCGCTGGCGCACGCGGTGCGCAACGCCGTCGGTCAGGCGTTCCCAGCCCGCGATGGGCACCGCGCGCAGCAGGCCGGGCGCAATCGGCGCGTGCAGCGCGAAGCGGCCTTCGCCGGGCGCGGCCAGCTCGATCGCCAGGCCGCCGGGCTCATGCCTGCCCACGGGCTCCAGCAAGCCGCCGATGGCGGACAAGCCAATCGCCTGCGGATCGGCGAACGACACGTAGACCGCGCCCAGCGTCTCGGTCTTCCACAAGGCGCGCGCGCCGATGAAATGCTCGTGGGAAATCACGGCGTCGACCAGCGCGATGTCGTGGCGCACCTCGCCTTCACCCGCAATCGTGATGTCGAGCCGCTTGTTGGCGGCCAGCGCATGCGCGGCGGGAACGCGGCCGCTGGCAAACAACCCCGTGGCCAGCCCGGTGATGGTGGGCTCGCGCATTTCGGGGTAGGCGTTGTTGGTGCCGGTGGAGATGCCGGCAATCGGCACGTTGCCGCATTCGCGCACCACCGCGCGGTGGGTGCCATCGCCGCCGAGCACGATGATGGCGGCAACGCCCGCCTCGCGCAGCATGCGTGCGGCCAGGAAGGTGTCGTCGACGCGCGCGGTGACCGGCATGTCAAGGTATTCCACCTCCGGCAGCGCGGCGTCCGGCCCCTGGCGGCGCGACAGGTGGCGCGACAGCAGCACGCGCATGCCCTCGCGGTCCGGCATCATCAGCACGCGGCCAACCCCGCAGGCAGCCAGCGCGGCCAGCAGGCGCAGCACGATATTGACGCGGTCGGCCAGTTGCAGCGTGTTGGCGTTGGCGATCACGCGGCGGATATCGCGCGCGGAAATCGGGTTGGCGATGATGCCGACCAGTGGCCGGCTGGCCAGCGCTTGCTCACCCATGCCTGTCTCCTGTCTTTCTGGTTATGACAGGCATATCGCAACGGCCGTGCCAGCCCGCATCAGCGCGCCGGAGACGGCAAAAATCCGGGATTACCCCAGGTAAACGCGGGGCGCGCAGGGACTTTGCGGGCCATGCGCATGCCGCGGCGTGACAGGTGTCACAGCATCACGTGTACAGGGGGTGAACAGGTGTAGCGGGGATCTTGCGCCGGGCAGGGAAGGGGGCGCGGGCGAGCCGCGCCGCCATGCTCGCTGGCTGGCTAATGCGCCGCGTCGCGCTGGTTGGGCGACGCGATGCCGTAGCGCGCCATGCGGCGGTACAGCGTCATCCTGCTCACGCCGATCTGGCGCGCCACCGCGCTCAGGTTCCAGCCGGCCGCGCGCAGGTATTGCATCAGCAGCATGCCTTCCGGCGGCAACTGATGCGGGTCCAGGCCGGGGGCCGGCAAGGCCGGCGCGCTGGCGGCTTCGGTGGCCGCTTCGACGGCCGCGCTGCCCGGCGGGACACTGGCGGAAACCGGAAGCAGGCCCTGCTGCGGCATCCCCTCGCCAATCCCCTCCGGGAGATCCTCCACCTCGATATGGCCGTCGTCGCAGACCGCCCGCGCGTACTCCAGCGCATTGCGCAGCTCCCGCAGGTTGCCGGGCCAGCGGTGCGCGTGCAGCCGCGCGCGCGCCGCGGGCGACAGGCTCGCGGTAGCTGGCTTGCCGCCCGCGTCCAGCATCTTGCCGATCAGCCAGTCCAGGTCCGTGCGCTCACGCAGCGGCGGCAGCATCAGCCGCGCGCCGTTGAGCCGGTAGTACAAGTCCTCGCGAAAGCGCCCGCTGCTCACCAGCTGGTCCAGCGGATGGTGCGTGGCGGAAATCACGCGCAGGTTGACAGGCACCGGGCGCGCCGCACCGATGGCAAGCACCTCGCCCTCGGCCAGCACGCGCAGCAGGCGCGATTGCAGCTCGCGCGGCATGTCGCCGATCTCGTCGAGAAACAACGTGCCACCGTCAGCCTCCTGGATCAGCCCGCGCTTGGGCCGCGAGCCCGCGCCCGAAAAGCTGTTGGCCAGGTGGCCGAACAGTTCGCTCTCGATCAGGGATTCGGGAATCGCCGCGCAGTTCACCGCGACGAAAGGGCCGTCGCGGCGCGCGCTGGCCCGGTGCAGGGCCTTGGCCAGGTACTCCTTGCCGCTGCCGGTCTCGCCATTGATCAGCAGGTTGATGGGCGAATCCACCAGCTTTGCGGCCCGCAGCAATTGCTGCTGCAATGCGGCATCGCCACCGCACAGCGCGGCCAGCGGCGCCTGCAGCGGCGTGGCCCGCTCGCTAGTATCGCGCGCGCGCTGCCAGCGCAGCGCCGGCGGCATCACGCTCAGGTAAAGCCGCGCGCCGGTGCGCGCCAGCGCCAGCGCGCGCTGCTCGCTGGGGCGCGAATGCATGAAGCGGCCCAGCTCATCGAGCCGCGCCTCGAACAGCGACTCGAATGGCATGCCAAGCAGCGGCGCGCCACCCGGCGCCACGCCCAGCTCGGCCTCCAGCATCTGCTGCGCGCGGCGGTTATGGCCAACGATGCGGCCCGACGCATCGAGCGCGAGCAGGTATTCCGGGTTGACGTCGACAAACTCCGGCGCGGCGTTGAGCTTGAGGATCCAGTCCTCGCGGTGGCTGCGCACAAAGCTGGCGTTCTCGATCCGGCTGGCATAGATGCGCACCATCTGCAGCGCCAGGCCCTGGCTGTCCTTGGCCTGCGGCGAGGTCAGCGCGGAAATGTCGAGGATGGCGCAGAGGCTGCCGTGCGAATCGAACAGCGGCGCCGCGGTGCAGGTTAGCGGAATATGGGTGGCGTCGAAATGATCCGCCTGGTGCACGGTCAGCGCCTGGCCGGTGGCCAGCGCGGTGCCCACCGCGCAGGTGCCGGCGCCGGATTCGCTCCATTGCGCGCCCAGGTACAGGCCGGCATGGCGCAGGCGGGCATCGGCGTTGGCGTCGCCCAGGTAATCCACTGTCACGCCCTGCGCGTCGGTCAGCAGCACCACGTAGCCCATCCCGGCCACCTGGCTATAGAGCGTCTGCAGCCCGTGGCGCGCAATCTGCGCAAAATCGTCGATGCGCTGCTGGTGCTCGCGCAACCGGGTCTGCGGCAGGATGCGCGCCTCTTGCATGCGCGCCGGATCCAGCCCGTACTGATGCACGCAGCGCCGCCACGAATTCTGGATGATGGTTTCCGGCGCACGCACCATCGGCGCGCTGGCGCGGGTGGTGAGCTGGACTACCGTGTCGATGTGCTCGCGTTGCCGCAGGTCCATCGTGGTCTCCTTGTCGTCTCCTGGCGCGCTGCCGTGCTGGCGCGTGCCAACTCCCGGCTCTCGCGTGGCCTCTGCTGCGCCGCAGGGTTGCAGCGTGGGCGGCCGGGAGTCCTAATGTATCCGACAGGGAGCGGCTTGGGCAAACCCGATCGCGCTGGCCGGGCGCGCAGGACGAGCGTCAACGCGCGCCAAGTGCAGCCAGCGCTTCACGGCGGGAGGCCGCTATGGCAGGCTTTCCCAAGCCGGTGTGCGCTGGTTGGCGCACGCGCGCGCTCAAGCGCCGAGCCGCTGCGCCAGTTCCGTCAAGCTATCCACCACCACATCCCAGTCCGACTCGGCCGCCAGATCCTTCGCCTGGTTCGGCCCGTACTCCGTAGGCCGGTTGACATAGGCAGTCCGCATGCCATGCGAGCGGCCATGCCGCAGGTCATTGTTGTGCGCCGCAACCAGCATCACCTCCGACGGCTGCAGGTCGAAGAAGGCAATCACGCCTTGATAAATCTCCGCCTGCGGCTTGAAGTGGCGCACGATGTCCGCGCTGAACACCGCGTCCCACGGCAGGCCGGCATACTTGGCCGTGTCGACCAGGCACTGCACGCTGCCGTTGGAGAAGGTGGAAATGATGTAGCGCTGCTTTAGCCGCGTGAGGCCGGGCACGCTATCCGGCCAGCCCCGCAGGCGGTGCCAGGCACGGTTGAGGTAGTCCTTATCCACTTCGCTCAGGTCTTCGATGCCGAACTGGTCGAGCAGTGCGTCGAGCCGTTCGCGGTGCAGCACGTCGATATTGGCCCACGGCCGCTCGCCCTTGCGCACGCGCTCCATGCCGGGCACGTAGCCGGCGCGCCAGGCGTCGGCAAAGGCCGTCCAGTCGGCCTCGATGCCCTTGTTCCGCCCGAACGCGGACAGGTCCGCGATCACGCTGGTACGCCAGTCCACCACGGTACCGAAGACGTCGAACACCAGCGCCTTGACCGCGCTCAGGTCCGCCGCCTTGCTACCGGCGCTGTTGCCGTGGCTCAATCTGTTCTCATGCATCCCTTATCTCCTCCGGGGCAGGCCAGTTCACGCGCTGGCCTGGTCCAGCAGCGCGATATCGCCGGCGCTCAGTGGCAGGCGCGTGGCGGCAATCAGGTCGTCCAGCTGCGCCAGCGAGGTGGCGCTGGCAATCGGCGCGGTAATGCTGGGGCGCGCGATCTGCCAGGCCAGCGCTACCTGCGTCGGGTTGGTGGCGGTGCGCGCCGCGACCTCGTCCAGCGCCGCCAGGATGCGCAGGCCGCGCGCATCGAGATAGGCCTTGACGCGCTGGCCGCGCGCGCCGCTCTTGGCAAGGTCGGCCTCGGAGCGGTACTTGCCGCTGAGAAAACCGCTGGCCAGTGCATAGTAGTTGAACACGCCCAGGCCTTCGCGCAGCACCAGCGGCTCAAGCTCGGCCTCATACTCGCTGCGGGTATAGAGGTTGTAGTGCGGCTGCAGGCTCTCGTAGCGCGGCAGGTTGTGGCGGCGGCTGGTTTCCAGCGCCTCGGCCAGGCGCGCGGCGCTGTAGTTGGAGGCGCCGATGGCGCGCACCTTGCCGGCCTTGATCAGGCGGGCGTAGGCGTCCAGGGTTTCCTCGAGCGGCGTGTCCCGGTCTTCGTCGTCATGCGACTGGTAGAGATCGATGTAGTCAGTCTGCAGGCGCTGCAACGACGCGTCGACGGCGCGTTCAATATAGGCGCGCGACAAACCCTTGCGGCCCTCGCCCATGTCCTTGCCCACCTTGGTGGCCAGCACCACCTCGGCACGCTTGCCGCTGCGCTTGAACCACTTGCCGATGATGGCCTCGGACTCGCCGCCCTGGTTGCCCGGCACCCAGCGCGAGTACACGTCGGCGGTATCGATGAAGTTGAGCCCGGCGCCGACAAAGGCATCGAGCAGCCGGAAGGAGGTGGCCTCGTCGGCGCTCCAGCCGAACACGTTGCCACCAAATGCCAGGGGCGAGACTTTCAGCCCGGACCTGCCCAGTTTGCGTGTGGTGATGCTTGAGGTCATGCGTTTTGCTCCGCGGGTTGCGTCGAGCCCCCCGTCATCCAGGCGCGGCGAAAGTCACATTGTAGGCAGGGATCGGAAAGCTTGCCGGCCCGGGCAGAAGCATCTCTTTAACCACTTCTATTTCCCCCATTCAAGTCCCGACGCTGATGGGCCGTTAACCGGCTGTGGCCAGGCGATGCGCAGCGAGCGCATTCGCCTCGCCTGTGCCGCACTGTCAACATCAGGGTCAGGCCGATGCCGCGCCGCCGGCGCAAACCGGCTGCCCATACCGGTCAAGCATGATCATGAATCGAATCTCGTTGAACGCCAAACTCAGGGCCGCGCTGGTGGCGATGTGGCTGGCCCTGCTGGCGCTGAGCACCTGGAGTGCCGTGCACACCCGCGCCACCATGATGGCCGAGCGCCGCGAGAGCCTGCAGTCCCTGGTGGCGACCGCCGAAGGCATCATCAAGCTCTACGTGGACCGTGCCGCCAAGGGCACCATGAGCATCGAGGATGCCCAGGCCGCGGCCAAGGATGCACTGCGTGTGATGCGCTTCGGCGACAAGGGCTACCTGTTCCTGCTCAACTCCAAGCCGCAGGTGGTGCTCAACCCCGGCCTGCCGGATACGGAAGGCAAGATCCTGGGTGACTTCAAGGACCCCGACGGCAAGCTGGTCTACCAGAGCATCGTCGATGCGGGCAAGGCGAGCGCGCGCGCCGGCGCCGGCCCTGATGACGGCTTCGTCACCTACCGTGGCCGCCTCCCCGGCACCGAAACGCCCGCGCGCAAGCTGACCTATGTGCGCTATGTGCCGGCATGGGACTGGCACGTGGCCACCGGCGTGTTCCTCAAGGACATCGAAGGCAGCTTCCGCGACGACCTGATCTCCGCCGCAATCAGCACCTTGCTGATCGGCGCGCTGGTATCGGCATTCATGCTGGCCATCATGCGCACCGTGCGCAAGAGCCTGGGCGGCGAGCCGGCCTACGCCACCGAAGTGGTCACGCGCATTGCCGACGGCGACTTCACGGTGCCGGTGCGCATTCGCGCCGGCGACGAGCACAGCCTGCTGGCGGCCATGCAGCGCATGCAGCAGCGCCTGTCCGGCACGCTCGGCGAGATCCGTGGCGCGGCGGATTCGATCGCCTCGGCCACGCAGCAGATTTCCGCGGGCAATACCGACCTGTCGCAACGCACCGAGGAACAAGCCTCGGCACTGGAGCAAACCGCTTCAAGCATGGAACAGCTGACGGGCATCGTGCGCCAGAACGCGGACAATGCGCGCCAGGCCAGCTCGCTGGCGGTCAACGCTTCCGATATCGCGCAACGCGGCGGGCAGGTAGTCAACCAGGTGGTGAGCACCATGGGCGAGATCAACGGCGCCTCGCGCCAGATCGTCGACATCATCGGCGTGATCGAAGGTATCGCCTTCCAGACCAATATCCTGGCGCTGAACGCCGCCGTGGAAGCGGCGCGCGCCGGCGAGCAAGGCCGCGGCTTTGCCGTGGTGGCGGGCGAGGTGCGCAGCCTGGCCCAGCGCTCGGCCACCGCCGCCAAGGAGATCAAGGGCCTGATCGACAACTCGGTGGCCCAGGTGGACAACGGCTCGGCGCTGGTCGCCAAGGCGGGCCAGACCATGGAGGACATCGTCGGCGCGGTCAAGCGCGTGACCGACATCATGGGCGAGATCAGCGCGGCATCGAACGAGCAGAGCGCCGGCATCGAGCAGGTCGGGCAAGCGGTGAACCAGATGGACACCGTGACCCAGCAGAACGCGGCGCTGGTGGAACAGGCCGCCGCCGCGGCCCAAGCGCTGGCCGAGCAGGCGCAATCGATGATGCGCTCGGTGGCGTCGTTCCGGCTGGCGGCTTAGGGAGCGGGACTGGGGGAGAGAGCGGGCGCTCGTTGCGCCTGCGTGCTGAAGCAAACCGCGGGCTTCGCTTCAAGTGGCTCCTGGTTAAGCCACCCCGCTCTCCGGCACTCTCCCCGGCCCTCTCCCCCTGAGGGGCGAGGGAGAGACAGCCGTCGTCATGGCGCGCGGATCTGGCCCGTTCAGCGGCTTCGGCCGGTGCTTCAGGTTTGTCAGCAGCCTGAGCCCACGCCACACCGGCGGGCTCTTTTTCATTTCCCGACCAACGTCCATATAAGCGCACCGTCTGTCCAAGGTGCGCGAGATCTTCGCCTTCGTGGTGTGTGCCGGCCGTCGGCATGAACAAGGGCCGCATCCTGCCGACAAGGCAGCCCGTTGTGCGCCGGCCCCTTGAAAGCCAAGTCGCTCCGAGGCAGCCTTGAGCGGCACCGCCCCGGCCCGGAACGCGCTATTGCATTGGCAGGTTCCAGTTGCTTTGAATCGCGATGTATGTCAGTTTACAGGACATGAACATCCAGCATACTGGACAACCATGGACATCAACGACCTCATCGCCCGGCGCGTGCGAACACTGCGCGACGCCCAGGGCTTCTCGCTGGCCGCCCTGGCTGAGCGCAGCGGCGTGAGCCGCTCCAACATCTCCTTGATCGAGCGTGGCCAGAGCAGCGCCACGGCCACGGTGCTCGACAAGCTGTCCGCCGCGCTGGGCGTCACCGTGGCGTCGCTGTTCGAGGACAGCACGCCGCAGGCCGAGCCGTCGCCCATGGCTCGTGCGGCGGAGCAGCCGGTGTGGACCGACCCCGCCTCCGGCTATATCCGCCGCAACCTCTCCCCGGCGGCACCCTCGCCGATCCAGCTGGTTGACGTGGTCTTCCCGGCAGGCAAGCGCGTGGCGTACGAAACCGCCGCGCGCGAAGCCGATATCCATCAGCAGGTCTGGATGATCGACGGCGTCATGGAAATGACGGTGGGCGACCAGCACTGGCGCCTGGAAACCGGCGACTGCCTGTCCATGCGGCTGGACCGCCCCATCGTCTACAAGAATCCCACCCGCAAGCCCGCGCGCTACGTCGTGGCGCTGGCCACGATGCCATTCACGCCAACCAGGAGAAACGCATGACCGAGATGCCCGGGATGACCGAACCTATCACCGTGCGGCGCGTCGGCGCCGATGAGGCGGCCGCGTGCATCGAGGCGCTGGCCGATGTGCTGATCGATTGCGTGGCAGGGGGCGCGTCGGTGAGTTTCATGCTGCCGCTGCCACGCGAGAAGGCCCTGCAGTTCTGGCGCGGCGTGGCCGATGGCGTCGCGCGCGCAGAGCGCGTGCTGCTGATCGCGCAGGACGGCGAAGGGCAGATCCTTGGCACCGTCCAGATCATCCTGTCGATGCCTGACAACCAGCCCCACCGCGCCGACGTGGCCAAGATGCTGGTGCACCGCAAGGCCCGCCGCCGCGGCGTAGCGCAGCGGCTGCTGGCGGCCCTGGACGATGCCGCGCGCGAGGCGGGCAAGTCGGTGCTGGTGCTCGACACGGTGACCGGCGGCGATGCGGAGCGCCTGTACGCGCGCGCGGGATGGCAGCGCGCCGGCGTGGTGCCGAAGTACGCGCTGATGCCGGATGGCGAGTTCTGCGGGACCACGTTCTTCTACAAGCACCTCTGAGCGCATCGGCGCCATCGGCACGACCGACGCGTCAGATCATGACTTTGGCTGGCGACGCCGCCACCCGCATGGCCTGCGCCGCGATCTCGAAGGAGCGCAGGCGGGCCTCGTGATCGTGGATCTGCGCGGTGAGCATCAGCTCATCCGGCTGCAGGTCCTCGATGAAGGCGCGCAGGCCGTTGCGCACGCCTTCCGGATCGCCCACCACCGAGCACGCCAGCGAGCGCCGGATATGCGTGGCCTCGGTCTGCGTCCACATCAGTTCGATGTTGTCCACCGGCGGCCGGATCGGGCCGGGACTGCCGCGCACCAGCGCCAGGAACTGCTGCTGCAGCGAGCTGAACAGCCGGCGCGCCTGCGCGTCCGAATCCGCCGCGAACACGTTGAGCCCCAGCATCACATGCGGCTTGGAGAGCTGCGCCGACGGCTGGAAGGTCGTGCGATACAGGTCCACCGCCTGGCGCATGAAGCCCGGCGCGAAGTGCGAGGCAAACGCGAAGGGCAGGCCCATCGCCGCCGACAACTGCGCGCTGAACAAGCTGGAGCCAAGCAGCCACAGCGGCACCTTCAGGCCCGCGCCGGGCACCGCGCGCAGGCGCTGGCCGGGACGCGGGTCGTCAAAGTAGGCCTGCAGCTCCTCCACATCCTGCGGGAAGGCATCGGCGGCGTCTTGCGTGGCGCTGCGGCGCAGCGCGCGAGCGGTGGACTGGTCGGTGCCGGGCGCACGGCCCAGGCCAAGATCGATGCGGCCGGGGAACAGCGAGGCCAGCGTGCCGAACTGCTCGGCCACCACCAGCGGCGAATGGTTGGGCAACATGATGCCGCCGGAACCCACGCGGATGGTGGACGTGCCGTTGGCAACGTAGCCAATCAGCACCGCCGTGGCGGCGCTGGCGATGCCAGGCATATTGTGATGCTCGGCCAGCCAGAACCGCTGGTAGCCCAAGCGCTCAGCGTGCTGGGCAAGCGCGAGCGAATTGCGCATGGCCTGGCCGGCGTCACCGCCTTCCACGATGGGCGACAGGTCAAGCAGGGAATAGGGGATCATGGCGAGCGACTGCGGCGCAGCAATTTATTGAACGATCACTATAGTAATCACCACTGGCGTCACTGGCAACGGAAAAATATAATGACCACTATGAAAAAGAGTGTTTCCGGTGCGGGCCGCGGGCGGCCCAGGCAGTTCGATCGCGACGAGGCGCTGGGCCAGGCCCTGTCGCTGTTCTGGCGCTATGGCTATGGCTCCACTTCGATCTCCGCGCTCACCGAGGCCATGGCCATCACCGCGCCCAGCCTGTACGCCGCGTTCGGCAGCAAGGAGCAATTGTTCTACGAAGCCGTGGACCGCTATGCGGATACCCACGGCGCGCTGCTCTACGCGCCGCTGCAAGGCGCTAGCAGCGCCCATGACGCCGTGCACGGCCTGCTCGCCGGCGCAGCCGCCTTGTTCAGCGCCAAGGGCAACCCCGCCGGTTGCTTCCTGATGACGGGCACCAGTTGCTCGGCCGACTGCGCCTATATCGAAGATACGCTGCGCCAGCGCCGCAAGGAAAAGGAGCAAGCCCTGCAGGCCTGCATCCAGCAGGGCATCCAGCGCGGCGAACTACCCGCCGGCACGGATGCACCAGCACTGGCCAAGTTCTTCAACACGGTCATGCAGGGAATGTCGATGCAGGCGCGCGATGGCGCGTCGCGCGCCGCGCTCGAAGCGCTGGCTGCTACCGCGATGCTGGCGTGGCCGGTAAAGGTGGTAAAGGTGGTAAAGGCAGTAAAGGCGGCAAAGAAGACCAGGCCGCGCGAAACCCAGACAGCGTAACTGGCGGGTGCGGCATCAGGCCGCCGGCTCGGGCCGGCGCCACAGCCATGCCAGCACGCAGGCCATGCAGGCAATTGCCCCGTAGGCCAGCCAGGGCCGATGCATGCCGAACAGCAGCACGGCGCCGCAGATGCTCATGGCCGCCGTGGCGCTCCACTTGGCGCGGCGGCTCACCATGCGGCCGTTGTGCCAGTTGTAGAGCATCGGGCCGAACACGCGATGGCCAAGCAGCCACGCATGCAGGCGCGGCGACCCCTTGGCCGCGGCCCAGGCGGACAGCAGGATGAACTCGGTGCTGGGCAGGCCGGGCACGAACAGCCCGAGGATGGCCACCCCCAGGCTCAGCAACGCCAGCGCGGTCAGCAGCGCGCGTGCCGTGCGGGTACGCGCCAGCCGCAGCGGCGGATCGCCCGGGTTGGCGCCCGGCACCGGCGAAGCCGTATCGGCGTCATCCACGGCCGGTCACCGCGAATCTCGCTGTTGGCGCGGTTGGCGCCCTGGAGAGCGGTGCCTCGGCAGTGAAAGCCTGCAGGCGGCGGCAACGGCAGAAGGCATGTGACAGTTCTCCCGGTTCTGGCAGAAGGCTCAACTGGCACCATTGTCCACGCGGGCGATGCAGGTGGTCAACGCTTCTCATGGCAGGACGAGCAGGAAGACTTGCCAGGTACCGGACAGCGGGCAAGACCCCGCGACTTGCAAGGACATGGTCCCTTTCCCGGCAGGGAATATATACTCCCCCATACTATATTTGAGGCGACGCCGTGAGCCACACGATCCGCGAAAAACAGAAGTTGCTGAACCGGGTGCGCCGCATCCGGGGCCAGATTGATGCTATCGAACGCGCACTCGAGCAAGAGCACGGCTGCGTGGACGTGCTGCAGCAAATCACGAGTTGCCGTGGAGCCATGAACGGCCTGCTGGCGGTGGTACTGGAAGACCACATCCGCACGCACCTTGTCGAAGCCGAGCCAGCCCATGGCGAGTCCGAAGGCGACGCCAGGGAGCAGCTCATCGAGGTGGTGCACAGCTACTTCAAATGAGCAGCCTGACTCACTCAGCCTATTGCCCGCTTCACGCTCGAATCGTCACGAAACTGCTCAAGCCTGCGGCTGCTTGGGCAACAACCAAGCAGATCGACCATGCATACACATGACATCACCCCGTGGACGCATACCCACGTATTCGACTCAGGCAACAAGGCTGCCGAGCGAGGAACGCGCCTCGTCATGCTGATCACCGCCGCGATGATGGTTGTGGAAATCGCCGCCGGCCTCTGGTTCAACTCGATGGCGCTGCTGGCTGACGGGTGGCATATGAGTTCCCACGCGCTTGCCATCGGATTGAGCGCCTTTGCCTATGCGGCGGCGCGGCGCTACGCGCATGACCATCGGTTCGCCTTCGGCACCTGGAAGATCGAGATCCTGGCGGGATTCGCCAGCGCGATCTTTCTTCTCGGCATCGCCGCCTTGATGGTCTTCGGGTCCGTGGAACGGATCTTCAGTCCGCAGGCCATTCACTACAAGGAAGCCATGGCAGTCACGGTCATCGGACTGCTTGTCAATATAGGATGCGCGCTGATACTGGGCGATGCGCATGCCCATGGCCACGCACATGGGCATGAGCATGGGCACCAATATGGACACGGTCATGGTCATGGTCATGGCGGCCATCACCAGCATGACCTGAATTTGCGCTCGGCATACGTCCATGTACTGGCAGATGCCGCAACATCGGTGCTTGCCATTCTGGCACTCGCCGGAGGCTGGCTGCTCGGGTGGCGCTGGCTCGACCCGGTCATGGGCATCGTTGGCGCCGGGCTGGTCGGCGCATGGGCCTTCGGCCTGTTGAAACAAACCGGCGTCGTTCTGCTCGATCGAGAAATGGACCATCCGGTCGTGGATGAAGTACGCGAAGTGTTGCAGGCTTTCGATACCGGCGACGAGGGTGCCCGTGTTGCCGACCTTCATGTCTGGCGAGTGGGCAAGGAGACATTCTCCTGCCTTGTCAGTCTGGTGACTCACGACCCTGCGCTGACGGCAGCGCGCGTCAGGAGCGCCCTTGCAGTTCACGAAGAGCTCGTGCATATCACTGTGGAAATCCACCGCTGCGCGGATTCGGCGGATTGAGCGGATTGCACGGTGCGGGGCCGTGCACGCGCAAAAAACCCGCCGCGCGCGGCCCCGCTCGGTATACTCCGAGGCACGTTTATCTCATGCCTGCAGACCGCCCATCGTGTCCAACTCCTCCGCGCGCAAGACCGCCGCGCAAAAACCCGCCGCCGCCGACTACGATTTCACCGAGCAAGTCGGGCACCTGCTGCGGCGCGCCTACCAGCGCCATGTGGCGATCTTCCAGCAGACCATTGCCGACTCGCAGCTGACGGCGGCGCAGTTCGTGGTGATGTGCGCGGTCAACGAGCGCGGCTCGTGCTCGCTGAGCGAAATCGTGCGGGCCACCGCCATCGACCAGGCCACCGTGCGCGGCATCATCGAGCGCCTCAAGGCGCGCGAGCTGGTGGCCGTCTCGCACGATACCAACGACCGCCGCAAGGTCGTGGTCACGGTGACCCCGGCCGGCCATGCGCTGATCGAGCAAACCGTGCCGTTCGCGCACAAGATTTCCGAGCAGACTTTCGGCGACCTCAATCCCGCCGAGCGGGTGGCGATCACCTACCTGTTGCGCAAGATGAGCGAGTTCGACGAGCGCGACGAGCGCGGCAACGCAGCGGACGGCGAGCCAGAGTAAGCCCGCCTCAGGCCGGCTGGCCGGCCAGCGCCGCGAGCACCGCCTCCGGCGTGAAGGGCGCGCGCCGCAGCCGCACCCCCGTGGCATCGAACAACGCATTGGCAATGGCCGGCGCGCCCGGCAGCGACGCGGATTCGCCCGCGCCCATCGGCGCTTCCTCCTGGCGCGGCATCAGCAGCACTTCGATGGGCGGCAGTTCGGGAAAGGTCAGCAGCGGATAGCTGCCCCATTCGCGGCTGGCCACGCCGTTGGCGTCAAAGCGCACCTGTTCCTTGAGCACGCGGCCAAGCGCTTGCACCACGTTGCCCTGCACCTGGTGGCGCACGCCGTCGGGGTTGACCATCATGCCGGTGTCCTGCGCCACCACCAGCCGCTCCACCACGATCTGGCCGGTATCGGGCGCGACCGCCAGGTCCACCACCCAGGCGGCCCAGGCGGCGCCGAAGCCCGGGAATTTGCTGTGGATATAGCGGGCATAGGCCACGCCGCGCCCACGCAGCAGCCCATCCGCATCCGGCCGGCCACGCGTGCCGCGCGCGCCTTCGCGCCAGCCGGCATGCGCCGCCAGCGCGCGCAGCAGGTCTGTTGCGCGCGCATCGGCCAGGTGGCGCAGGCGGTACGCCAGCGGATCGGCGCCGGACTCATGCGCAAGCTCGTCGATAAAGGACTCGTGCGCGAACACGTTTGGCAGCGCGGACACGCCACGCAGCCAGGAGGCGCGCACGATGGCCGGCGTGTCGTCGCAACCGATGCGCGTGGCGGCGTACTGGTAAGGCGGCACCGCGGTGCGGTCGCCCATCTGCAACATGCGCGGCGCGTTGTCGACCACGCCGGTCAGCAGCAGCCCCAGCGTGGGCGCATCGTTGGACGGATAGCGGCTGACGAAATCGTAGGCCAGCAATTCGCCATCGGGGCCAATGGCGCCGCGCACGTCCATCAGTTGCGCCGCGCCCTTGGGCTCCCAGAGATGTTCCTGCTCGCGGCTGAGTTGCACCCGCACCGGGCGGCCTACCGCGCGCGACAGCAGCACCGCATCGGCGCAAACGTCGTCGGCGCAGTTGCGGCCATAGCAGCCGGCGGCTTCCATGCGCACGATCTCGATGCAGCCTTCGTCCAGGCCGGTCAGGCGCGCCAGGTCGATGCGCAACACATGCGGGTTTTGCGTGCCGGACCAGACCGTGAGGCCATCTTCGCGGTAGTCCGCCACCGCGCACGACGGGCCGATGGAGCCGTGCATCTGGTAGGGCCACGTGTAGCCACGCGACAGTATCCGGTCAGCGGAGTCGAGGGCGCCTTGGGCGTCGCCCTCTTCCACCAGCGTGCGGCGTGTCGCGGGATTGGCGCGCAGCGCGGCCTCGGTGTCATCCGGCTCGCTGAGCGGGGGCAACGGCGGCGCCGGCTTCCAGTCCACGCGCAGGCGGCGCGCCGCCTGCATGGCCTGCTCCTCGCGCTGCGCCACCACGCCGATGAAATCGCCCTGCACCACCACGTCGACGACACCGCGCACGTCGCGGATCGACGCGCGGTCGACGCCGCGCAGGCTGGTGCCGACAAAGCCGCCGCTATCGCGCCCGGCGTAGGGTGGGCGCACCACGCGGCCGTGCAGCATGCCGGGCACGCGCACATCGTGCACGAAGGTGAGCTGCGCCGTGGCCTTGGGGGGAATATCCACACGCGGCGCGGCGCGCCCGACCACGCGGTATTCGCTGACCGGCTTGGTGGCAATGGCGTCAGCCAGGGGCAGCTCGATATGCTCGCCGGCCAGCAGGTCGCCGTAGGCCAGGCCTTCGGCGTTCTCATTGCCTGTTCCGCGCAAGCGCAGGCGGCCATCTTCTGCGATCAGCGCTTCGGGCGCCACGCCAAGACGCTGCGCCGCGCGCTCGCGCAGCCAGGCCATGGCCTGCGCCGCCGCGCGGCGCAGCGGCAGCGCCGAGATCTGGATGGTGGCGCTGGCAATGGTGGGGCCCTGGTTGGGCGTTGCCTCGGTATGGCCCAGCGTCATCGCCACACGCGCCGCCGGCACCTCCAGCTCCTCGGCCACGATCTGTGCGAGCGACGTGCGGATGCCGGTGCCCAGGTCAACGTGACCGTTGAAAGCCAGGATCTCGCCGGTGTCGCGCACCGCCACGAAGATGTCGGGCTGCGCGGCGATGTAGTCGGAGGCCGCGCCGGGCTGGCCGGGCGCGAGCCGCGGCGCGGCTTGCGGCGCGCGCGTCACCAGCAGCACGCCGCGCGCCTGCAGCAGGGCGTCGCGCTGCGCGCCCGGGGACATCGGCGCCGATGCGGGAAAAGAGGTGGACCGGGGTCCGCGGCCGGGTGTCGTTTCCATTCGTTCCATGTCTCAGGTAGGCACGCTGGCGGACTGCCGGATTCCGGCGCCGCCCGCCTTGACCGTTATACTGCCAGCCTCGAACAAGCAATACGTATCAAACATATGAGCACCCCGACCGCTAAGAAAAGCGCGGCAGCCGGAACCCGGGCCCGGCAAGCTCAGGACACCCGCGCCAAGATCCTCAAGGCCGCCATCAAGGTCTTCGCCTTGCGCGGCTACGAAGGCGGGCGCGTGGAGAAGATCTCCTCGCTGGCCAAGACCTACGACCGGATGATCTATTACTACTTCGGCAGCAAGGAAAAGCTGTTCGTCGAAGTGCTCGAAACCATCTACATCCAGCTCAATGAGGCCGAGCAGGCGCTCAAGCTCGACCCCGAGGATCCGGTGCGCGCGCTGACCCAGCTGATCGACTTCGTCTGGGCCTACTACCTCGATCATCCCGAGTTCGTCGCCATCCTGTCCAGCGAGAACATGAGCCAGGGCAAGCACGCCAAGAAGTCGAGCCGGCTCAGGGAGATCTCCAGCTACGCCCTGTCCGTGCTGGACGGCATCCTGGCGCGCGGCAAGGCTGCCGGGCTGTTCCAGCCCGATGTGCTCGCCCGCGATATCTACCTGGTGATCGCGTCGCTGGGCTACTTCTACAATTCGAATCATCATACGCTCAGCGCTTTCCTGGGCGAGCCCATGATGAGCAAGCCGGCGCTGGAGCACTGGCGCGATGTGATCCAGCGTACGGTGCTGAGCACGGTTTGCGTGCCGGGCACTGGCATCGCCCCGGCCGGGCAGGCCCCGGCCGAGGCCGAAGCGGCGGCGCCCGCCGCCCGCAAGAAGCCGGCACGCGCCAAGCGCACCTGAGCCTCGCATCCGGCGGTCATCAGCATCGCCGAATGCCTTTCCCTTAAGCCGTGGCTGTGGCCGTAGCCCGCGCCAGCATCGCCAGCGCTTCGTCGCGCGGCATCACCGTGGCGTTCTTCTGCGCCATGTCGAACAGGTTGGCATCGTGCGGCCCGATGGCGCGGTCGCCCACGCAATCGGACAGCACCAGCGGGCGCAAGCCGTACGACATGGCATCGACCACGCTGGCGCGCACGCAGCCACTGGTCACGCAGCCCGCCACCAGCAGCGTCTGCACGCCGCGCTGGTTCAGCCACGCGGCCAGCGAGGTGCCGAAAAAGGCGGATGGCACGGTCTTGCGCACCACCAGTTCACCCGCGCGCGGCGCCAGTTGCCCGACGATGGCGCTGTTGTGGCTGTCTTCCTTCAGGGCCAGCAGGCCGGGCACCTTCTGCGTGAAGATGTTGTGGTCGCTGTCGTCGTCGGCAAACACGATGCGGCTGTGCGCCACCGGCCAGCCCTGCTCGCGCGCCGTGGCCAGCAGCGGCACGGTGTTGGCGATGGCCTGGGGGATATTGCCGCCGCCAAAGACGGCCGGATCGGCGAAGCCGTTGACGAAGTCGATGATCAGCAGGCCGTAAGGTGCCTTGGGTTCCAGCGCGGCGCCGAAGCCCTGGCGCTGGTAGGTTTTCACTTCATCATGCATGGATGGCTCCCCTGGCATCTCGTTGCTGCTCTTGCTGCTCTTGCCGCTCTTGCTGGTATTCGTGATCCAGCACCTTTCCTTGTTCAACCACCGCCTCGCCGTCCAGCCGAACCGTGCAATGGCGCACGGGGATATCGATATGGCAGGCCGTCGTGCGGCTGCCGCCGGCTTCGTTGTTCGGGCCGAAGGAGCACAGGAAGTTGCCTTCGAACGCGCGCGCATCCATGCCGATGGTGGCCTCGCGGTCATACATGGCGAGCGTGGACCAGCGCGCGCGCGGCTGCAGGCCCCAGCCGATATGCGACATGGCGTAGGCCTCGGGGTCGTTGAACGAGGCCATGTAATCGCTCAGCAGCTCGGCATCCAGGCCGCCTTCGATACGGGTGACGTAGCCATTGCCCACCGTGATGTCGATCGGCGCCTGCACATAGGATTTCATCGGCAGCAGGATATCGCCGCGATCGAGCACGATGCGCCCATTGGTGCCGCCCTCGTCCGGCCAGGTCAGCACGAAGCCGCTTGGCCAGTGGTCCCAGCGGCCCGGCTCATCGACAAAGCCGTACTCGCTGATGGCGGGAAACTCGCCCAGCGCGCAGCGCAGGTCGGTGCCGGCATCTGACGTGATGTGCATCTCCCGCGCGCGCGCCAGCCGCGCCGTGGCGGCTTTCACGCGGGTGCGGTCTCCTTCGGTGGGCACCAGCCGCACCAGCACCTCGGGCGGCTCCACGGCCAGCAGGATCTTGGTGCCGCCGGAGAGGATCTCGTGCTGCTCGGGCGAGAACAGCAGCGTCATCAGGTCCAGCACCAGGTCGCTGGCCTTGAGCGCGGCGATGGCGGCCGGGTTGCCGGTCAGCGGCGTCGTGCCGAGATAAGCCAGCGCGTCGCGGCTGAGCGCCTTGTCTGCGTTGACGGGCGGCAGGTCCAGCCGGTTGACGATGGCGCCCATCGCCGTGGCCGCCATCTGCGCCGTGCGCAGCGTTTGCGGATGCGTGGCGGCGCCGGTCAGCACCGTGACCGTCTGGCCCGGCTCCAGTTTTGACAGGGTGAGCACCTGGCGCCATGCCTGGGTCAGGTCGTGATCGCTTACTGGCATGTGTTCTCCTTTCTGGTGAAGCGGGCAGCTCAGGCGGCAGCCTGGTCCTGCAGCAGCGGCGCGCCGAGGAAATCGCCGAAGGCGCGGTAGAAACCCGCCTCGTCGTCCCACGGGATCATGTGGCCGGCATCCGGCACGCGCGCAACCTGCACGGCAGGCAGCAAACCGCGAATTTCCTCGATGTCTTCGGCGCGGATCACGTCGCCGCGGCCGGCCACCATCAGCAGCGTGGGAACCCGTACCGACGGCATGTCGGCATGCACGTCATCGCGGTGGAAGTCCTCGAAGCTCGTGACGATGGCGCGCTCGTCGCAGGTGTGCAGCCACTCGGCGCGCAGGCGCAGTTGCGCATCCGTCCAGGTCGGACAGAAGCGGCGCATGCCTTCGGCATCGATGCCCTGGCGCGCCAGGCGGATGGAATCCACATACCACGGCAGCTGCGAAGGATAGGCGCGCCGTCCCGGCCCGGAGACGGGCGGGTCCACCATCACCAGCCGGGTCAGCCCGGCCGGATTGCCGCGCGCGGCACGAATGCCGATGCGCGCGCCCATGGAATGGCCAACGATGGCATAGCGCGCCAGGCCGAGCGCCTGCGCAAAGGCGACCACATCCGCCGCCTGCGCGTCCAGGCCGTAGTCCAGCGCATCACTGGCCTCGGACAGGCCACGTCCACGCACATCCAGGATATAGGTATCGAAGTGCTTGCCGAACTGCTCGCCGACAAAGCCCCAGGTGACCGCCGGGCTGGTGATGCCGGGCACGATCACCACGGCATCGCGCTGCGCGCGCGCGCCGGTGCTGCCGCCGTAGCGCAGGTAATGCTGGCGGATGCCATTGGCGAACACATTGCCGCCGTGGAGAAACTGGCTCATTGCTGGGCTCCCTTTACCGAAGACGTGATCAATAGGCACCCGACAGCAGCGCACCCGCGCCGGGCACGACCGGCTCCAGGTCAAGCTGCTTGAGGATGGCGTAAGTGGTGGCAATGGCGGCCGTGATCACGGGCTTGCCGGTCATGGCTTCCACCTTGGCCACTGCTGGCAGGGACGGCATCTGCACGCAGGCGGACAGCACGATGGCGTCCACATCCTTGGTGTTCATCTGCGCGACGATGCCGGGCAGCCTGGCGGGGTCGTGGCGGCCCACTTCGAGGTTGTCGGGGATTTCCAGCGCGCGCCAGTCCACCACCTCGTAGCCTTCGTTGCGGATGTAGTCCACCACCAGCTCGGTCAGCGGCTTCATATAAGGCGCGACCACGGCGATGCGCTTGGCGCCGATCACCTTGAGCGCGTCGATCAGCGCGCCAGCGCTGGTGATCACGGGCGCGTCAGCGCCGTTGGCGGCGGTATGGGCCTGCAGGCGCTTCTCCGAAACGCGATGGTAGCCGTGGCCCATCGCCATGATGGCCACCAGGCAGGCATAGCCCAGCACGTCGACGCGGGCGTCGCTCAGTTCCAGCGCGCAGCGGTCGGACTCGGCGTCCATGGCCGCCAGCTCTTCCTTGACCACCTTCTTCATGCGCATGCGGCTCGAATGGAAGGTGAAGCGTTCGGGGCGCACTTGCTGGCGCAACGTCAGCATCGCCGGGATCTCGGTTTCCATGGTGGTGTTCGAGCTCGGCACGATCTGGCCGATACGGAAAATTTTTTGCACTGTCGACTCCGTCATCTGTCTGTTCTGTCCACCCGCCCTGGCGCCCGTCGTAGCGGAGAGGCGCCCTGCACGGCCGGACCGGAGCCTTCACCGGCCTCCGTGTCCTGCGAATGATTGTAGTGTACACACGTTATTTTCACAACAAGACGCTCGACCAGGCGCGACGCACGATTTCAGTGCCCACTTCATGAATCAACCCCTAGTACGGTGCTTTATTTCACGGTTTATGGGCATCAAAACGGAGCAATCACTTTGGCATAAGGGTTTTCCATAGGGGTGGCATGTCCTTTCTTTACAAGCAAATTTCTCGTGTGTACACTCGATTCACCGATTGGCCAGACGGCCACGTCAGACCCACATCACACCGCCAGGAGAAATATCGTGCAAGGCAAACCACGGATCGCAGTGATTGGCGCCGGCCTGGGGGGGACGGTTGCGGCCGCCCTGCTGCAGCGCGCCGGATTCCAAGTCAAGCTGTATGAGCAGGCTCCGGCGTTCTCGCGCCTGGGCGCCGGCATCCACGTCGGGCCCAACGTGATGAAGGTCATGCGCAGGATCGGCCTCGAAGATGCGCTCAACGACATGGGCTGCCACCCGGACTACTGGTACAGCCGCGACTGGCAAAGCGGCGAAGTGATCGCCCAGATCCCGCTTGGGCGTTACGCGCTGTCGCATTACGGCGCCAGCTACCTGACCGTGCACCGTGGGGATTTCCACGCCCTGCTGACCGAGGCGGTGGCACCCGGCACGCTGCTGTTCGACAAGAAGCTGGCCAGCGTGGAAGACCTGGGCCACGTGGTGCGCCTGAGCTTTGCCGACGGCACCGTGGACGAAGCCGACATCGTGATCGGCGCGGACGGTGTGAACTCCCGCATCCGCGAAACACTGCTGGGCGCGGAGCCGCCCAAGTACACCGGCTACGTGGCGCACCGCGCCGTGTTCCCGATCGCGCGCGTCAAGGGCTTCACCCATGACCGCTGCACCAAGTGGTGGTCCGACGATCGCCATATGATGGTGTACTTCGACACCAGCAAGCTCGACGAGATCTACTACGTCACCGGCGTGCCCGAGCCCACGTGGGACATGACCAAGAGCTGGCTGCCCAGCAGCATCGAGGAAATGCGCGCCGCGTTCGACGGCTGGCATGAAGGTGTGCAATCGCTGATCGAAGGCACCGTGGAAGTGACCAAGTGGCCGTTGCTGGAGCGCGATCCGCTGCCGGTGTGGAGCCGCGGCCGCCTGGTGCTGCTGGGAGACGCCTGCCACCCGATGAAGCCGCATATGGCGCAGGGCGCGGCCATGGCCATCGAAGACGCTGCCATGCTGACGCGCTGCCTGCAGCAGACCGGGCTGTCGGACTTCAGCGCCGCGTTCTCGCTGTACGAAGCCAACCGCGCCGAGCGTGCCGGCAAGGTGCAACTGGTCTCGCATAACAACACCTGGCTGCGCACCAACGAGAACCCGGACTGGTGCTTCGGTTACGATGTGTTCAACGAGCCGCTGGTGGAAGCCGGGCGCGTGGCCGCCGCAGCCTGAGCCCCGCCCCGGCCAGACCGCCGGGTGCCTTCCGGGGCCCCGGCCCCGAGCGAGTGATGTTCTAAAACGCCCCCTGCCCCCCGATGAACAC